>JAYUXI010000037.1:0-2175 GCA_043753085.1 Myxococcales bacterium
AAGTCGATCATGGTCAGATGTCGACTTTGAGCATGGTGCGGGCGATGACGATGGCGGCGATCCAGCCCACCACGCACGCGGCAATGATGATGTAGCCGACCAGGCTGGTGGTCAGTGGCTCGAAGTAGCCAGGCGAGACCAGCTGCGCGACGTAGACCAGCAAGAAGGGCAGGCTCGCGATCAAAATCAGCTGGGCGCGTGCCTCTGCGGTCTTGGTGCGGACCACGCCTTCGAGCCGGCGCATCTCGCGCAAGGAACCTGCGGTCTCTTCGAGCACCTTGGGCAAGCTGCCGCCGACCTGACGGCCGATGAGAATGGCGGACAGCGCGGAGTCGACCTGACGGCTGCCGATGCGCGTGGCCATGGCCAGGAGCGTTTGGTCGAGCGAGCTGCCGACCTTCATTTCCTTCACGGCCAGATCGATCTCCTGCGAGAACGGTGGCCGTACCACGTGCACCAGCGACTGGAAGGCCGCACCGATGCTGGGCGTGGATTTGAGCGCGTTGGCCAGGGCGAGCATGAAGCCGTCGAGCTGTTCGTCGATCTCGCGCAGCCGCTTTTTGCGCTTGCTGCGCACCCAATACGAGGGGCCGATGACGATCGCCAACACGAGCACGTACCAGTATTCCATGCCGATCAGCGCCTGCAGCGTGAGCACCAGGTATACCGCGGTGAGCTGGCCGAGCACGATGCGCCGCGCGGGATAGAAGATGAACAAGTGGCGCAGCTGCAGGTTGAGCCAGGCCACGTAGCGCAGGTAGATGCGGATGACCGGGCCGCCGTCGTCTGCGGAAGCGCCGTAGGCACCCAGAAACAGAGCGAGGGTGATCAGCGCCGGCGAGCCAATCCGCAGCAACTCCGTGATGTTGGAGAGATTGAGACCGCTAGACGGCATCGCGGCTCACAGGTAGGGATCGCCCGGCTTGAGCAGGCCCATCAGGACGAACTCGTTGATGAAGGACGGCAAGTACCCGGTGGCGCGAAACTCACCAAGGACCTTGCCGTTGGCGCCGGTCCCGGTGCGAACGTACTGGAAGATGTTGCGCGTGGTGATCTCGCCGCTGTCGCGGTCGATGCCTTCCACCTCCGCGATGTGCGTGATGCGACGCGAGCCGTCGGACATGCGCGATTGCTGCACGATCACTTGCACGGCGGCGGCCAGCTGCTCGCGGATGGCGCGAACCGGCAGCTCCAGGCCCGACATGAGCACCAGCGTTTCGAGGCGGCCGATGGCTTCTTGCGGCGAGTTGGCGTGGGTGGTGGTCAGCGAGCCGTCGTGGCCGGTGTTCATGGCCTGCAGCATGTCGAGCGCTTCGCCACCGCGGCATTCGCCGACGACGATGCGGTCCGGACGCATGCGCAGGGCGTTCTTCACCAGGTCACGGATGGTGTATTCGCCGCGGCCCTCGAGGTTCGGCGGCCGGGTTTCGAGCGACACGACGTGCGGTTGTTTGAGCTGGAGCTCGGCGGCGTCTTCGATGGTGACGATGCGTTCGTCCGACGGAATGGCGGCCGACAGGATGTTGAGCAGGGTGGTCTTGCCGGAGCCCGTGCCCCCGGAGATGACGATGTTCTTCTTGGCAATGACGCTGCGTTCGAGGAACGTGGCCATCTGCTGGGTGATGCTGCCGAACTCGATGAAGTTCTGGATGGTGAGCGGAATCTTCGAGAACTTGCGGATGGTGATGCACGAGCCGCGCAGGGCGATCGGTTTGATGACGGCGTTGACGCGCGAGCCGTCTTTGAGGCGCGCGTCCACCAGCGGTGAAGACTCGTCGATGCGGCGTCCGAGCGGCGTCACGATACGCTCGATCACGGCGCGCACCCGCTCGTCGTCGGTGAAACGCGTGGACGATAGGTGTAGTTTGCCTTTTTGTTCGAAGTAGATCGTGTTGGGGTCGACCACCATGATTTCGGTGATGGTGGGGTCGGCCAGGAAGCGCTCGAGCGGCCCGAGTCCGAGCGCTTCGTCGGCGAGCTCGCCCACCAGGCCGTCGCGGTCGATGTCCAGCGGAATGCGGTGCTCGAGCTGGCCGACGATGCGGCGCAAGGCGGCGAGCACCTTGGGGCGGAGCGACGGATCGTCGAGTTTTTTCGCGTCGATGGTGGCGAGATCGAGGTGCTCGAGCAGCAGCTTGTGCATCTCGCGACGGAGCGCCACCAGCTGCTTGCGTT
>JAYUXI010000038.1:0-5454 GCA_043753085.1 Myxococcales bacterium
GCCAAAGCCGGTAACCGTGTACGACTCGGTGCATCCGAGCTCGCGGTTCGCGCCGCTGCCACCAGTCAGTAGCCACACGCGTCCGATCGCGAGTGGCCACAGGGCGTCGTCGGGCAGGCTGCCCGAGCTGCTGCTGGCCATCCCGGACGAAGAACTGCCGCCGCTCGAACTACCGCCGCCGCTCGAACTACCGCCGCTGGACGCCGAGCCTTGCTGGGCGCCGCTTGACGTCGTTCCGGAGCTTCCGCCTCCGTCGGCCACCGCGTCGTCGTCGTCGTCGTCGAGGCCGAGCAGTGCCGCACAACCCAGTGCGGGGAGGCCAAAGAAAAGAGCCACGAAGACGGCGCGGACGAGCACGAGCGCACTGTAGCATCGTCGGCCCGACCGTCAGTGCGAGCTTATCGGCGCGCGCTCGGTAGGAGCGCCGGTCTGGCGACGCCGGCGGCGTCCAGTGGTCGCCGCACCGTGAGCGCCCGCCCATCCGACTCGCCCTCGGCGAACGCTTCACCGCGGGCCGCGCCGCCGTAGCGCACGGTGCGCACGTACGGATGCCGCGACCGGTAGAACCCGCGCAGCGCCTGGGTTGCAACATGCACCAGTTCGCGCTGCGCGCTGCGTGCGCCCTTGGCATCCGCGCTGGCATCGGTGCGCAGCTGCTGGCGGAAGCCGTTCATCAGGCCGGCGAAATAGGGCAGCCGCTCGCGATCGCCGCGGACGCTCTCGCGCTGCTTGTACGAATCCCACAGGCGCGGCGCCACGTGCACGAGATAGCCGTGCACGTACTCGGCGATTTTCAGGTTGGCCAGGGTGCCGCACAGCTCGAGCTGGCTGCCACGCTTGCCGGTGGTGGGTACGTACGCCGAGACCCAGATCGCCTCGACGAAGAAGTGCTCGGCGAGCACGCTGGCGAGCAGACGCTGCCACTCGTGGACGCGCAGCAGCACCGGCCCGACGTGCAGGTAGTCGTGCACACGTTCGGCGCCGGGCAGATCTGCGTCGCCCAGGTTGTGCTGGGCCAGCAACCGGCGGGCCGCACGCATCGCGGTCTCGGCCTCGTGCACGTTGTCGCTGCTGGCGAGAGCGAGCAGCTTCTCGACGGTGCGGGCCACGCGAGCGGTGCGCGGATCTTCCTCACCGTTCAGCGGCCGACCCGCGGCGCGGGCATCGATGCCGCGGTCGCGACAGACGCGCTGGAAGGTCGGGCCGTGGGAGGTTTCGTCGGTTACGTCGAGCACCTCGCTCACGAACTGGTGCGCCATTTCGTGCTTGAGCACCTCCACGATGGACGGCCACGCGTGGGTGAGCACGAAGCTCCGCGAGAGCGACAGCGTGCGCGTGGCGCACTCCCACTGCCCGAGCCTGGTGCTCGCGTCGTCGAGCGCGAACACAGGTGGCCGCAGCGCGCGGCGAAAGCGCGCCACGTTCCAGTGCTCCCACTCTTCACGCAGCACCGCGAGCAGGCGACGCTCTTGTTCGATCGACAAGCTCATGAAATTGCGGAACCGGAACCGGAGCGGGGCACGGGATTCGAACCCGCGACATCAAGCTTGGGAAGCTTGCACTCTACCAACTGAGTTAGCCCCGCGACGCTCGAAACTGTAGCCGCGCAGCCCGACGCCGCGCAACTGCCGAACGGCAACCCGAAACAATTGTGCCGGCGTCGTCACCGCCTCCTTGCGGCGCGCGCAGCTGGCGTTACGCTGAATGAGTAGATGGATGCGTCGGATCACTCCGGAGCTAGTTCCCCGCGAGAGCACTCGTGGGCGCGTCCGCCTTCACGCTCGCCCGCTTCCAGCAGCGCCCGCGTCCCGCGTCGAAGGCAGCATCACAGAGGGTGGTCGCAAGCCACCCCCGTCGCGAAACGTTCGCGTCCGCACGAGCCAGACTGGAGCGACTTCGGCGCACGCCGTGGTCGTGAGCCGCCGTTTCTGGGCAGCTCGAGCTCGTGCCACCCGGATGCCGGCCACGGCCGGAGGAGGAACCCCAATCATGCAATCTGAACCCACTACGCTCGGTCCGGAGCAATTGGCGTAAGTTCCCGCTTCTCGCGGGTCTTCGTCAGGGCCTCCTACCCTTTAAGAGAAGGGGCCAGGCGTACGCCGGAGCGGTGCAGCGGACCAGGGCCGCGCTCCCTCCGGCGTCTTTTTTTGTCTGGCGTTGCTGTTACCGCGGAGCGCAGCATGCGGTGTGCGCGTGTGGATCAACCGGCAAGCTGGTAGCGCTTTCTCTCTCTCGTTGCTGTTCTCGGTCGCACTGTTCGTCGTCTCGGCGGCGACGGACGAGGGCGGTGTAGCGCTCCCCACCCGGGCGGCGCGCATGGTGCCGCTGCTTGCCGTTCCAGCGGCCTGCGCCTACGTCGTCACATTGTATCGCGCGATCCGCCGCGGTGAGACACGCGCCCTCGAAGCCGTGGGCGTCGAGCCGCTTTCCTGGCAGATCCGGGTGGCGATGGCCGCGCTGATCCCGGCGCTGGTCGGGGCGCTGGCACTGGCGCTCGGGCTGGATGCGAGCGGGCTATTTCCTGCGGCCACTGCCGCCAAGCCGTGCACCCTTGCGGGCGTCGAGGCGGGCCACGCCATATTCCTGTGCGCGCAGGCGGGCCTTCGCGTGCATGGTGCAAGCATCGAGCTACTGGCGCCGCTTGGCCTGTCCGTGGGTACCTCACCGCGGGGGCTGGCAGCGGCGGCCGCGGTGGTGCTCACGGCGGTGCCCGTGGTGCTTTGGGCGGGGGCCGCCCTGACGCGGCCGGCGTACGGTCTGGCGGCGCTGGGGCTACTGCTCGGCGAGACCACGATGTGCCAGCTCGTGGGCGCCAACGTGGCGCCAGCCGCAGCGGCCGTGGTGGTTCCAGCGCTGGCCGTCGCCGCAATGCTGGCCGTGCATGGTCGACAAAAAGCGATGGCCCGCGTGCCGAGTACGCGGGCCATGACCCAGACCTGAAAGCGCCGGCTGCTGCGAGAGAAGCAGGCGCATGCGGGTTGGGAAGTTACTCTTTGCTGCCGTCGGTCGGCGGCGCTTTGCGGTCCATCGCGTCTTGGAGACCGCAGCGGACGCGCACGGCGCGCTTCACACGCTTGGCTTTGAGGGGAGTTGCGAGCCACTCGTGGCGCTTGCGCATGTTCCAGATTGCACGGTTCGACATCTTGGGTCGCAAACAAGTCGTTTTCGGCCGCGGCGTCAAGCGTCATCCGCGCAGTGCTCCTCGGACTCTGGAGCCGACTCCGCCGGCCTTCGCATCGCCAGCGGCAAATGCTTCAGGGCTCGGGCAGGGCCACGAGATGCACCGTGCGCCGCAGAAGACCGCCGCCCTTGTCGACCCCTACCAGCAGATCCGCCGGGAAGTAGCCATCTGCCTGCACGGTGAGACGGTGCTGGCCGGGCGGCAAGGCGACGCCGCGCTCGTGCACCACCGCGAGCGAGCCGATCGGTTGCTCGTCGACGAGCACGGTCGCGTCCAGCGGGGTGCCGTCGACCACCAGCTTGCTGTGCGGTCCCAGGCTCGTCGCGCCGCGGCAGGCCGCCAGCGCCAGGGCCAGCAGCGCGAGCGACGCCAGGGGGGCGCGGGCGACGGAACGAAGGACGGTACTCATGGTGGCGGCAGAATGCTACTCGACTCGCCGATGACAGTTCTACCCATGCGTCGCGTGCGTGCTGGCGCGCAGCTGCCGAGCTACGCCACGGCCGGTTCGGCTGGCCTCGATCTTCGCGCCGCGCTCGACGAGCCGCGCACGGTGGCGCCGGGCGAGCGCGTGTCGATTCCCACTGGGTTGGCGTTCGCGATCCCGGCCGGACACGAAGGGCAGATCCGCGCGCGCTCCGGGCTCGCCCGCAAGCACGGCATCGCTTTGGTGAACGCGCCCGGCACCATCGACAGCGACTACCGTGGCGAGGTCGAGGTGCTGCTGATCAACCTGGGAGACGAGCCGTGGACGGTGGCGCCGGGGGAGCGCATCGCGCAGCTGGTGATCGCCCGCTTCGAGCGCCTCGAGCCCACGGAAGCCGAGCTCGACGAGACCACCCGCGGCAGCGGCGGGTTCGGCTCCACCGGCGTGTAGTGAGAAGAGTATCGGCTGCGCCGACGTTCGCACCGCATCGCTCGCGCGCTCGCGAATGCTCACTCCCCGCGGCGAATGCCGTGGCTACGAATCTTCTTGTGCAAGTTGGTTCGCTCCGTGCCGAGCAGCACCGCGGTTTTGGTGATGTTCCACTGCGTCGCGCGAAGGAGCTCGACGAGGTAAGCCCGCTCGGCGCGATCCCGCACGGCGCGTAGGCTGGCCACGCGACCGGCCAGGTCGATGGGACCGCTCTCGGCAGAGGTGGGCCCGTCGTCGAGCTCGTCGCCGGCGGTATCGTCCACCTCGGCGAATGGATTGGCGTGCGGATCGTCCGGCAGGTCGGCCACGGTCACGCGCTCTTCCGAAAGGATTGCCACTCGCTCGATCACGTTGCGCAGCTCGCGCACGTTGCCCGGCCAGGCGTACGCGCCGAGCCGCTCGAAGACGGCGGCATCGACCACTTTCGGACGGATTCCGTTCTCCTTCCAGAAACGCGCGAAGAAGCTCTGCGCCAGCAGAGGAATGTCCTCGGCGCGCTCGCGCAGGGCAGGGGCCCGGATCGGGAACACGGCCAATCGGAAGAACAAATCTTCGCGGAAGCTGCCGTCCCGTACCGAGATCTCGCGGTTGGTGGCGGCCAGCACGCGCACGTCGACGACCATGGTGTGCTCGCTGCCGACGCGGGAGATCTCGCCCGATTGCAGCACGCGCAGCAGCTTGGCCTGCGCGCGTAGGTCCATGTCTCCGACCTCGTCGAGAAAGATGGTTCCGCCGTGGGCCTGCTCGAACAAACCGCGCTTTTTGGCGACGGCGCCGGTGAACGCGCCCTTCTCGTGGCCGAACAGCTCGCTCTCGATCAAGTCGCGCGGGATCGCCGCGCAGTTGATCTTCACGAACGGCCCGCCTTCGCGCGGACTGGCACGGTGAATGGCGCGCGAAACGAGCTCCTTGCCGGTGCCACTCTCGCCGGTGATGAGCACGCTGGCCTTGGTGCCGGCGACTTTCTCGATGTCTCGGTACAGGCGCCGCATCGCCGGACTCTCGCCCATCATCTCGAAGCGGCCCCAGCTCTCGCGGGTGGCTACGTCCAGCAGACGTCGGGAACGAAGCGTGAGCAATGCATGCTTCACGGCCACGACGACACGCTCGCGCACCAGCGGTTTCTCGACGAAGTCGACCGCGCCGAGCTTGATAGCGTCCGCGGCTTCGCCCGGCGATGCGTGCCCACTCATCACGACGCACGCGGGGGCGCTCTCGTCCGCGACGATCTTCTCGAGCGCGGTCAGGCCGCTCATGCCCGGCAGCTTGACGTCGAGCAGAACCACGTCGACCGGAACCGTGGGATTTTGCAGCATCTCGAGCGCGGTCTCGGCGCGCTCCGCCTCGAGCGTGATGTACC
>JAYUXI010000039.1:0-2171 GCA_043753085.1 Myxococcales bacterium
TCGCCTCGGCTACGGCGCCGGGTTCTACGATCGTACGTTGCCCACGTTTTGTCCGCCGGCGTTCGCGGTGGCGGTGGCGTTCGACTACCAGCTCCTTGCCGAGATCCCGAAGGGCCCGCACGACGTGGCGGTCTCCGCGGTCGTGACCGACGCGCGCACGCTGCGCATGTAGATACGGCAGGTGGGGGTTCTGCCGCCGCGCAGGGGTGCCCGCCTCCTTGGGCTAACGATCCTGCGGGCCGGCGTTCCGCACCAGCGCACGCAATCTATCGATGCCGGCGGCGCTGCGCGATCCGTACCAGCTCAGATCTTTGCCGTCGCAGAACGCGACGCGACGCTTCTTTCCGGAGGGCGAAGGCAGCGCCGCGAAGATGCGTGCATCTTCCTCGGAAAATGCATGAGGCTCGCTCGGCAGCAAGATCAGATCCGGATCGCGCGCCACGAGCTCTTCTTGCGTTATCCGCGGATAACGCACGTCGCGTTCGGTAGGCTTTTGGATCACGCGTGCGCCGCCTGCTCCGACCGGCGAGAGGTCGGCCGCGAGTGGGTAGCGGCGCTCGCGATCGAAAAATACGTTGTCCGCGCCGCCGAGACGAAGCATGTCGGAGACGAACGTGTCGCCGTTGATGGTCATCAGCGGATCCATCCAGATGGGGCAGAACACCGACACAGGCGGCACTTCGAGGCGGCTGTGCGCGGCGCGCTGCATGGCGTCGTACCCGGCCTTCAGCAGCGCTTGCACCGCGGGCTCGCGCGTGACGTGCAGGATCCGGGCGAGCCTTGCAAGATGGGCCATGCCGTCGGCCACGCGCTTGGGAAACGCCACGAACACGCGGAAGCCGGCCGTCGCCAACTTTTCCAGATCGCTTCGTGTGTTTTCTTCCTGGTTGGCCAGGATCAGGTCGGGCTCGAGGGCCATGATCGCTTCGAGCCGCGGGTTCTTCGTGCCGCCGATGCGTGGCAGCGCGGCCACCACGTCGGCCGGCAGCTCGCAGTAGTCGGTGCACGCCACGAGCGCGCCTCGGGCGCCGAGATCGGCCACGCTCAGCGTATCGCTCGGTACCAGGGACACGATGCGCTGGGGCGCACGTCCAAACGTGAGCTCTCGTTTGCGGTCGTCGGTGATGCGCAGCATGGGTCAGTCCTCGTCGGGGAACGTTTCGGTGACGGGCGCCGGTGGGCCGCCGTCCACGCGGGGACCGACGCGCGCCGCGCACTCGGCCCAGATGGTGTCGTTGCAGCCGCGCGTGCTGCGGGCCACACACGCGAGCACCACGTCGGATTCGTGCTCGATCGTGCGGTCGAGGGTCATCTCGCAGCCGCGCCCGCACTCGGCCGCGCTGCACACGGCGCCGGTGCGGGCGTGGCATGTGCTCCGGCAGGTGGCCTCTGGCGCGTTCGGTGGCACGAGGGTGTGGCACGCGGCCAATGCCAGCGCAGGAAAAAGGATGCGAACGAACAGACGAACCATGCCGGTCCGACCTTCTACCTCAAGGCTTGCAGAGAAACGAAGAGCCAAGCGCCGGCGGCCAGCTGGACGGTCTGCGAACGGGTAACCCCGCGCGCGCCGAGCTGCACCGTGTGACGGCCCGGAACGACTTGCAAGCGCACGACGCCGACGCGAGCGGGCAGGGTTTCCCAGCTGCGCGTGTCGGGCACGTCGGTAGCGGACAACGCGCCTTGCACGACGAGTGACGCGAGCATGCCGAGACCGTTGCGATCGCCCGTGGCGGCGCGGGCCACCTCGCCGGCGGCGTAGCGCGCGATCAAGCGGGTGATCGCCGAGGCGACCACCGAACCTTCGATTTCGTGCCATTCGCGCTTCACTTCCTGGGCGATGCTGACGGCGTCTTCGACGGGAACGGCGTGGCCATCGACCGAGATCACCGGCGTTTCCATCGGCTCCGGAATCTTGGCGAGGCTCGGATAGTTGACCCAGGTGACCAGGCCCTGGCCGGCGAGGCGGTTGGCCGCGGATGCATCGTCGGGGCGGATGGATCCGGCGAACACCGTGAGCGCGAGCCCGATCGGCAAGCGGTTGGCGATCTTGTGCGGAACGCGGCCGTAGCCCACCAGCACGATGATCTCGGCGGTCTCGGTTGCTTGTGGCAGCGGCGCCCGCGCGGCGTGCGCTTCGAGGCGCGGACTGCGGTAGCCCGTCTTCTCGAAGA
>JAYUXI010000040.1:0-5440 GCA_043753085.1 Myxococcales bacterium
GCGTCGATCGGCGCCCAAAGGGTCTCGTCCGTGAGGCCTTGGGTCAGGTGGCGGAGGATCACGGTCAGGAGCCCGTGGTCCCGCCCGCGCGCGCGAATGGCGCCATCGAATCGCTGCGCCCGCGCGCTCGGTGTGCCGATGCGGGTGTCGATGGCACGCGCGTCGTCGTCGCAGCCGGGATACGGCTCGAGGCCACCGCGCAACCACTTGGCGGCGCTGGCGATGCCGTCGAAATCGGTGTGACAGACAATGGTGTCGACCGGCCCGATGCGCTCGACCAGCGCTTCGTCGATCAGTTCTGGACAGGCGCCGTGTTCTGCCTTGGAGAACAGGACGAAGCGCGGGTCGTTTGCATATTCGGCGTGCAACACGTGGTCGTGGTGGTCGACCCAGGCGGCCAAGCGCGGCCCGAGCTCGTCGATGAAAGGTCGAGTGATCTTCTCGAAACCGCCGCCGGACGCCTCCGATGCGAAGGCGACGTCGACCACGACGACTCTACCGCGCGCTTCTCCGACTTTGGGCAGGCGCCGCGGCGTCGCGAACAAGACTTCTGCAGTGGAGATCGTTTTCAACTCGCACCTCGAGATGCGGGCAAGATACCGTACCGGCGACGGCCAGGGTAAAATGACGCAAAGAGTTTTGGTGTTCGAGGGCGACGCAGCCTTTGCCGGGGAGCTCGAAGCGGAGCTCGCCAAGCATGGCTTTTCGGTTCGAGTGGTCGACGACGGCAACGCAGGGTTGCGTGATGCCGCGTCGGAACCGCCGGATCTGATCCTGCTTGCGGCAGAGTTGCCGAAGATGAGCGGATTTTCGGTCTGCAACCGACTGAAGAAGGATCCGAAGCTGCAGGCGATCCCGATCCTGATCCTGTCGAAAGACGCGACGGACGAGACCGTGGAGCTGCACAAGAAACTCAAGACCCGCGCGGACGACTACGTCCGCGTTCCCCTCGATCCCTCGGAGCTGCTCGAGCACGTGCGCGCCTTGGTGCCCGCGGCTGGCACACGGCGCAGGTCGGCGTATCCCTCCGATGGCGCCGAGCTCCTCGTCGAAGAAGACGACCTCTTGGTCGACTCGCTGCAGTCGGTTCCACCAGGCGCGTCGGGCTTTCCCGGCGGCGGTGGCGATGACGGCTTCGACATGGACGCGGTCTTCGACCGGGTCCAGCGCCCCCAGGACGAAGCATCACCGATGTCGCCGTCGCGTGGCTCCACGGCACCGGCGCAGGCCTCCGGCCCTCCGCCGGTGCCGCTTCGTGAGCCCACCTTCGACGCGAGCGACGTCGAGCGCGCCGTCGGGCAGCGGGTCCGCGAAGAGCTCGCCAACCACGAAACTGCGCTGCGCGAGGTCGAAGACCGGCACGACGCGGCCGAGCAAGAAGTCGCGCGCCTGCTCGAAGAGCTCGAGGCGACGAAGACCCGTCTGGCGCAGGCTCCCAAGGCCGCCTCGAGCACCGGCTCCAGCCGCGAGTTCCTGGACCTACGCGAGGCGCTGAACAAGAAGGACAAGGAGATCCTCACCATCCGTGAGGCCCTCGGCAGACGCGACAAGGACGTCCTCGACGCCGAAGAACGCGGTCTCGCGCTCGAGCGCGACAAAGCCGACGCTGCGGACCGCGCCCTCGAAAACGACAGCGCCCTGGCCGACGCGCGAGACGAGCTGGGTCGAACCAAGCAAGCCCTCGACGCCAAGACCGCTGCGCTCGTGGCGGCCGAAGGCAAGCTCGGTGACACCACGCGCGTGCTCGGTCGCGCCCAGATCGAAAAAGAAGCACTGGAGAAAGCCAAAGCAGCTGCGGATCGAAGCGCGGAGCAAGCCCGCACCGACGGCCACGCCACGCTCGAGGCCGCCCGCGCCGAAGCCGCGAGCGCGCTCGAAACGGCCCTCGCGGAAGCCGCCGCCGCACTCGAAGCGGCCCTCGCCGAGGCGAGCGGCAGCGCCGCCGAGCAGAGCGCAGCGCTCGTCGCGGAGCACCGCGCCGCCGCCGAGCAGATGGACGAGCAAGTCCGTCAGGTCCTGGAAGAGAGCGAGACCCGGCGCACCACCGAGCTGGCCCAGGCCAGCGCGCAGCACCGCGAGACACTCGCGCAGCGCGCAGCGCAGCTGGAGGCCGAACGGGACGCGCAGCTGCGCGCCCTCGAGGAGCGAGAAATTGCCGCGCGCGAAGCAGCTCTCGTCGAGCTGCGCGGCGCGCAAGAAGCCATCGTGGCCGAGCTGAGGCGCTCACAAGAAGCGGCCCTCACCGCCGTGCGCGAAGACCACGCGGGCGAGACCGCGTCGCTCCAGGCCGGAAGCGAAGCGGCTGCGACCGCCCTCCGCGACGAGCATGGTGAAACCGTCACGCGTCTCGCCGCCGAGCACGACGCCGCCCTCGCTGACGCCCGCGACGAGCACGCCGCCGAGCTCGAAGCGCTCCGCACCAGCCACGCAGGCAGCCTGGCCGAGCGCGAAGCGGCGCGCGAACGTGCTCTATCCGAGCTCACGAACACACACGAACGCCTGCTGGCCGGGCGCGAATCCACCTGGGCCTCGGAAAGCGCCCAGCTGGAACAACTGCACGCACAGAAGGTCGAAGAGCGCCGTCAGGCGCACGAAGAAACCATGGAGGCCCGTGCTGCAGAGCACGCCGCGGCCACGGAGCGCAGGGAAGCCGCCTTCGAGGCGCGCGTCGCCGAGCTCGAAAGCGTGCACGAGGGCCGCCTCACCGACGTGCATTCCGAACACGCGGCGGCGCTCGAGTCCGCCCGCGAGACGTTCATCGGCGAGCGTGCGGGGCTCATGGCGCAGCACGAAGACGCGATGCATGAGGCGGGTCTGCGCTTTCAGGCCAAGGAAGCCGAGCGCGCCGCGCTCGAGGCCCGCACCACCGAGCGCATTCAAACGCTCGAGACCGAGCTTGTAACCACCAAGGCCACACTCGAGTCCGCCCGCGAAGAATGCGCCGCTCTCGAGGCCGCCAACACCGAGCTCGAGAACCGAATCGCCACCCTGCAGACGCAGCTTGCAAAGCTCTCGTCCGCGCTCGAAACCAGCTGCGCCGAAGCCAGCAGCGCGCAGCAGCAGGTCACCGAGCAGGCCGCCACGCTCGCCACCCAGGAGCGCACGCTCGCCGAACGAGCCACCCGCATCGAACAGCTCGAATCGCGCCTCGCGGCCGACCAGAGCTCACTGGACCGCGCGAAAGACGCGCTGGCCCAGGTGCTGGCTCACATCGAAGAAACCGAAGCGCGGGCCTGAGCCTGCAGGCCGAGCAAAGCACGAGCATGGGAGCTCCTGTGGGAAGCGTGGTGTGCCGTCGAGATAGCATCTACGCTGCACTGCCGCGCCGATGTCCGTACCCGTTGCCCGATCGACCCACGTTCTCTGGACGCGCTCGACGCGCCGGTTCGCGCTGGCCGCGCTGCTCTCTTTGAGCGGGCTCACCCCGCTGCTGTGGAGCACCCACCACCTGATGGCCAACGTGGCCATGTGGGCGATCGGCGCGATGCTCGGCATCGACGCCATTCGCAACGGGTTCTTCTTGCAGAGTGCCGGCTTCTTCTCGATCGACAGCGGCGCCCTGCACGTGGCGGCGGGGCGGACTCGTTGGACGCTGCGCGGCGAAAATCTGGTCGGCGCCTCCACGTCTCGTGGGGACGGCGGCTGGGACCTCACGCTGCAGACGCGTGGCAGTCTGCCCATCACGTTGCAGACGCTGGACGAGGACGCCGTGCAGCGCATCTGCGAGGTGCTCGGCATCGGTTCGGCCGGTTTCGGCGAGATCGCCTTTCGTCCGCGCAGTAGTACCGCGCGGGTGGGCGCGGCGGTGGTGCTCGGCGTGATGGGCACGTACCTACTGATGCTCGGCTCGGCCACGTCCATGACGGCCGGTGCGTTCGGCGTCATGATGCTGCCGTTCGCCGTGATGCTGTTTCTGTCCGGAGTGGGCAAGCGTGAGTCCGTGGTGTCGCTGTCGGATCTCGGCCTCGGCGTGTGGCATGGCGCCCGTCGCATCGTGATTCCGTGGCACGCGCTCACGGACGTGCAGCGCCAGGCCAAGTCGCTCGTGCTCCACGTGGCCGGGCAAGCCGTGCCCGTGGTGATTGCGATTCGCAGCGTTTTCCTCGGCGAATCGCTCTCACCGCAGGAGGCCGACCTGGTGCAAGCGCAGGTTCGCGCGGCGCTCGAGCGCTCGCGGGGCCTCGGCCGGCCCCGGCGCGTCGACGCCACGGGAACCAGCGAGCTGCTCGGTCGCGGCCAGATGCTCCGTGCCGAGTGGCATGCCCACCTGGACCGCCTCGCCACCGAGATGGCGCAGGGCGGCGGCTACCGCAGCCTGCGCATCGACCGCGATGCCCTGCACGAGGTGTTGCTCAATCCGGACGCCGACGCCCTCGCGCGCGTCGGCGCCGCCCGCATTCTGGCGCGCGTGGAAGGCGAACGCGTGCGCGAACGCATCGAGGTCGCGCGTGCCTCGATGCACGAGGAATCCGACATTCTCGCGTTCGAGGAGGCCCTGGCCGATTCGGACGCCCTCGAGCGGGGGCAACGCTCGACATGACCCGCTAGGGAGCGACGAACAAATTCGTCGACCGCCGCACAGCTTGGCTATGCTGCCGCCCCATGTCCGAGGCAACGAGTCCCAACGAGCATCCTGGAACCGGCGAGCGCACACTTTTGGAGCGCGCGCTGGGCGTCGTCACCGAGGTGAAGGCAGGCGAGGGGATCACCGCTCTGATTCTCACTTCGAACGTATTTCTGCTGCTCACGGCCTATTACGTGATCAAGCCGGTACGCGAGGGCCTGATCCTCGCCATCGACAAGGGTGCCCAGTACAAGAGCTACATGGGCGCGGCCATCGCTCTCTCGCTGCTCGTACTCGTTCCGGTTTACGGTGCCGTGGCCGACCGCGTCACGAAGAACAAGCTGGTCATTGGCGTCACGCTGTTTTTCGCGAGTCACCTCGTCATCTTCTACGTCACGGGCAAAGGCTTCTTTGCCATGGCCGATGGCGGCGCCAAAGACGCTGCGCTGTTGAAGCTCGCCCTCGCCTTTTTTGCCTGGGTTGGCGTGTTCAACATGATGCTCGTGGCCCAGTTCTGGGCGTTCGCGAACCACGTGTACACCCAGGACCAGGGCAAGCGGCTTTTCGCGCTCATCGGCATCGGGGCCTCGCTCGGAGGCGTGGTCGGCGCAGGGCTGACCACGGTCCTGGTCCCGCACGACATCCCCAAAAATGAAGCGGGACCCCGCACGATGGAGCTCCTGCTCATGGCCGCGGCGATTCTGTGTGCATCCGCCGCGCTCACGTGGGTCACGTCCAGGCGCGAAGCAGCTCGCATCGAAGCCATCGGGGGCGTCGGCACTGGCGCACGAGAGCAGAAGAAACCGTCCGAAGACGAGACCAAAGACGACGCCAAGACGAGGGCCGGCACATTCACGCTCGTCGCCCGCCACCCAT
>JAYUXI010000041.1:0-2166 GCA_043753085.1 Myxococcales bacterium
GACTCGGTCTTCGAAACAGGTTTCTCATGCCGCAGTGGAAGCGCTATCGCGACGTCGTCCTCGTAGTCCTTCTACTGGTCCTGCCATTCTTCGTGCTGCGCTCGAATTTGCGGCGGCCGGAAGAGCAGAGCACCGCCGACCGCGCAATCCTGCGGATCATCGCGCCGGTGGAGTTCCTTGCCTCTTCGTTCTCGCGGGCACTCTCCGGGCTGCTCTCGGACTACGTGTATCTGGTCGACGTGAAGAGTGACAACGAGCGCCTGACGTACGAGAACGCGCGCCTGAAGGAGAACGTCCGCAAGCTCGAACGCGCTGGCTTCGAAAATCGCGAGCTGCGTCGTCTGCTCCAGCTGCGAGAAGCCACCACCGGCGAGCTGATCAGCGCGCAGGTCACCACCAAGGACTTCACCGAGTTCTTCCGCGTCTCGCGCGTGGTGCTCGATCGCAGCTCCGGAGCGGTCAAGCCGCACATGCCGGTGCTGGGCACCGACGGCGTCGTCGGCAAGGTGCTGCACGTCTCGGGCGACTCCATCGACGTGCAGCTCGCGGTCGATGCCGCCTTCGGAGTCGACGTCGAGGACGAACGCACCCACGCCCGCGGCTTCGTCCGTGGCACCGGCGATCCCACTCGCTACGCCTGCCGCGTCGAGATGGTCGACTCGCGAGACGACGTCGAGATTGGAGATCTGTTCGTCACCAGCGGCAAGGGCAAGTGGTTCCCGCGCGGTCATCCCGTGGCGCGCGTCACCAAGGTGCAAAAGCGTGAGCTCGGCCGCGAGCAAGACGTCGAGGCAGAGCCCACCGTCGACTTCAGCCGTCTCGATTCGGTGCTCATTCTGCTCACGCCCGACACGGAGCAGAAAGCGCCGTGAGGAACACCGCGTTCTTCGTGCTGGGGCTGGTGCTGTTGCTCCTGCAGGAAAACTTCTTCCGGTTGCTCTCGGCGCTCGGCGCTCTGACCAATCTGATGCACCTGCCGTGGCACCCGTTCCAGACGCCGGGCCTGACGCCAGCGCTGGTCCTGCCGCTGGTGATCTTCCTCGGCGTGCGCGAGTACTCCTTTTTGGCGGGAGCCGCGCTCTCGTTCGTGTTCGGCTACGCGAGCGACGTGCTCGGCATCGTGCCGGTCGGCCTCTACACGTTCTCGATGGTGTCGCTGTTCTTGCTCGCGCGCGCGCTCGGCCTACGCCTCGCCACGCAGACCAAGCTTCCGCAGATGCTGGTCACCGGCGGCTTCGCGCTGGCCAAGAGCGGCATCATCCTGGTGTGCCTGGGCATCTTCGGCAGGGACGGCTGGGTGGCACGTTCGGTCTATCCTTTTGCTCTCCCGCACGCCTTGTCGACCGCTCTCGCTGCGCCTCTGGTGTTCGCGGCGGCCGACTGGGTCTATTCGCTGACGCAGGCGCCTTCGCTCGCCAGGTCGAAGGGCGCGGTGCTCTGAGGTGTCGCTGTTTCTGGTGCCACGCTCGGACGTGTCCGAGTTCCGCAAACGGTACAAGTGGCTGGCGCTGTTCGCGCTCGTCACGTTCCTGATCCTGGCCGGGCGGCTGTTCCAGCTACAGATCGTCAGCGGCGAGGAGTACGCCCAGATCGCCCACGAGAACGTGATCCGCCGGGTCGCACTAGCCACCACGCGCGGCGTGATCCGCGACGGCGAGGGCCGCATCCTCGCGTCGAGCCGGCCGGCGTACAACGTGTACATGGTACCGGGCCGGGTGATGCCCAGCGCCCGTCCGCAGAAGCGCCGCGTGGCCTATCTCGAGCCTGACCCGTTCTACAAGATCGCCGAAATGCTGCGCCTCACCCCCGAGGAACGAGACCGCATCAAGGAACGCTTCACCGAGGTGTGCAAAACCGACGACGATCGCTCGCCGTGCTGGCGCGCCGTGCTCGTCCGCGAAGACGTCGCGCGGGACATCGTCGCCGAGCTGCGCCAGCGCAAGGACCAGATCCCGGGCACCGACGTGGTGCAGCAGCCGATCCGTTACTACCCGTACAAGAACCTCGGCGCGCACATGCTTGGCTACGTCGCCGAGATCGACAAAGAGCGCCTCGATGCGTTCCGTCCCGAGGGCTACGAGAACTTCACCACGGAGGAGCGCGCCAAGGTCAATCCGCTCGGCTACGGCCTCGGCGACACGTTGGGCGCCACCGGCGTCGAGCGCG
>JAYUXI010000042.1:0-12827 GCA_043753085.1 Myxococcales bacterium
CGGTCGTCCGGCTGACGCGGCTGGAAGGCCTCGAGCACGCGCTCGATCATCGGCTTGCCGTCCACCGGGATCAGGGGCTTGGGCTGGGTGTATCCCGCACGCAGGTAGCGGTCGCCGAAACCGGCCATGGGGATCAGGATCAGCATGCAGCGCTCTTTCGGGTGAGCTCGAGGCGGTATTGCTCCGACGGCATCGAGACGATCTTCGCGGGCTCGTCGGCCGGCAGGTAGTTGGCTTCGCCCCGGGGGGCCAGAACGTCTTCGATCCAGTCGTGCGCGAGGGCCACTTCGCGCGCCTGCTCGAGCTCGTCCGCGGTGCGTGCACAGTGCACGCGCGTACCGTCGTTGGCCACGAGTACCACGGGTCGGCCCAGCGTGGCGAGGGCGCTCTCGGCCAGCGCCGCGACGTCGCCCAAGGCTGGCACGCGCAGCACCGTGGCGTAGACGACGGCGTCGGGACAGAGGTACCCGACGTGCGGCGCCGTGCGGACCGGCAATGGCGAGTAGTACCCGCCGCCCGGGAGCGGGCACGGCGCGGACAGGGCTGCCACCCAGTCGGCGAAGACGGGCAGCTCACCGAAGCGAGCGCGGCATTCCTGGTCGGTCCGGTGGGTCACGTCCACGGCTTCGTCCACGGCGTCTGCGTAGACGAGCAGGCCGTGCGACTGCAACACGAGCGCGCCGGTGGTGCGACCGCCCAGCACGCGAGCCACGGCTGCGGCCAGCCCGGCGCCGGGTCGCGTGTACGGCACGAGGAGCGCGTCGGTCTGCGGCGACGTCGAGCACGCGACCAAGAGCGCGCCGAGTGCGTGCGTATGCGCGACGACGCGGCCGCCCAGCGCGTGGAAGTAGGTCTCGAGCGATGGCCTCGGCGTCCGACCGAACACCAGCTTGGCGTCGGCTTCGTCGCCGCCGAGCGCGCGCACGGCGAGGTCGAGCGGCACCTCGGCCACGGAGCCCGGCTGCCCGAGGTCGCGCAGGCGCCGGCCGCTGGCCTTCACAAACAGCGTACCGTTGTCCTTCACCGACACGTTGCCGCCGGGTCCTTGCGCGTAGTCGACGCCGCCGAGGCGCGCTCCCAACGTCTCGATGTCGTTCATGCGTTCCTCGTGGCAAGCTCTCGCGCCAGCTCCGTCAGGGTAATGCCCGCCGCAGAGTCTTGCGCGCGAACCAAGAAAAACGGCAGCCCGAGAGCCCGCGCGCCGGCGCCGTCCTTCGCGTCGTTGTCGCCCGCCATCGCGCAGTCCGCGAGCGGCAGCCCCAGCCGCACGGCGCCCAGCTCGAAGGCGGCGCGGTGCGGCTTGTCGAAGCCGACCTCTTCGCTGGCCACGAGCGCGTCGACCCGATCGAACAGGCCGAAGTGCGTGAGTTTCTCCAGCTGCACGTCGAGCGTGAGGTCGGTGACGATGGCGATCTTGCCGCCCGCCGCACGAAACCCCGCGAGCAGCTCGATGGCGCCCGGACGGAGCGAGGCCGCCGCGAGGTAGGCGTGCCAGAAGGCGCGTTCGAGCGACTCGGCATGCCGCAGCGGCGCGCCGAGCACGTGCAGCATTTCGTGCAGGTAGAGCAGCCGCGAGTGGTTGCTGGGCCCGGCGCAGCGCGCCTTCACCGCGCGCCTTGCGTCGTCGTATGCCGCGGCGAACGCAGCGGATCCGATGCCGAGCCGCGCGCCGCCGAGCTCTGCGAGTCGCGCGCGACCGGCGGCCTCGCACGGCGGGTAGTCGTACAGCGTGTCGTCGAGATCGAGCAAGAGACCGCGGATCATGCGCCGGCTCCCATGGCGCCGGAACGCAGGCGCGCGCTCATTGCGTGCAGAAGCACGAGTTGGGTCATGCCGCGGCTGCCGCTCTCGAAACCCGGCAGGCGGTCGTTACAGAGCTCGTCGAGGTTGAGGATGGCCACCTGCGCGAGGAGCCGCAGCTGCTCCGCGTCGAGATCACCCTCCACGTGCAACGTGTCCCGCTCGAGCTCGGCATCGGGGACCCACTCGACCTTCAGCCCCTCGACCTGCGACAGCACGTCGAACAGCGTGAGCGGCTCGAGCGCGTTCGAGATCTCGTACTCGAGACAGAACGCCGTCTCGCTGGCGGGTGCCTCCATGAGGCGCACCACGAGGTCGGCGTGACGCTTCTGCGGCGCGATGTACGTGGCCGAGTCCTTGGCGCGCCGATCCAGCTGCTCGTTCACTTGCTCCGGCGTGTAGCCGCGCTTCACGACGTCGCGGGCGACCTTCCAGGCGCGGCGGATCTCTTCCTTTGGCTGGACGAAGATCTTGAGGTGCAGCAGGTGCCGCTGCGACGCGAGGTAGAACGGGTGCAGTCCCACGATGCTGACGAAGTCCTTCGCGGCCAGCAAAATGGGATCGGTGAACTTGCCTTGGTCGTGATCGTAATGGCGCTTGCGCACGGCGCCGCCACGGCGAAGCGCAGCGAGACCTTCGAGCTGGGCTCGCAGCAGGTTGCCGCGCGGATCCAGATGCGTGTACTGCCGCCACATCACGTGGCCCCGCTCCCACCGATGGTCGTCGTCGCCGTTGATGAGCGTCATGGTGGTGTCGAACAGGGCGTGCAGATCGCGGGCGATGGTGTGCTTGCCCGCGCCGCTGTCGCCGCCCACGCCGACCATGAAGGTCTGGTCGCGAAAGGCGTAGATGCCATTGGAGCGCACGCCCTTGCGATACATCTCGAACCCGATGATCACCGTGGTGGAAAAGAGCGCCGTCCAGACGATACTGGCCGCGTGCGGCGAGAAGAAGTACGGGTAGGATGCAGCGAGTTGCGCGGCGGTGTGCGCGCCGGCGTGGGCGCCGCGAACCGGATCGGCCGCTTCCAGGAAGACCACGGGATCGGCCACGAAGAAGTACAGAACGTACAGAACGCTCATGGCGATCAGCGCCATCTTGCCCGGCCGGGAGAGCCGCGCCGCCAGGTACGCGACGAACGGCGTGGACCACAAGAACCACCCGGGCTGCGGCGGCACCAGCGCCACCAGCGACACGTAAAGCGCGCCGAGGAACATGAGCAAAAGCTCGCGATTGACCTTGCGGTAGCTGGCGAACCGCAGGAGCGACACGGCGAGCGCGGCCGGCGCCACGTAGAGCGCGAGTCCCGGCGATCCGTATGGCACGCTCACCGCCCACAGCTTCTTCGCCTCGGCGCTCCCGAACACCATGGCGCGGAAGGCCGCGGAGCCCATGGGCCACGCGTACAGTAGTGCCGCGGTGGGAATGGCCGCGGCCAAGAACACGACTGACGACCGCCGCTGCCGGTACAGGTACACGAGCACGAACGGGACGGCGATCAGCAGGTGGCCCTTGGTGGCGAGCGACAGGCCCAGCACCACGCCGCCGAGCACCAGCTTGCGGTTGAAAACGAGGTACAGCGCGCCGCAAAGCAGCGCCGTGGGAATGAGGTCGAGCTGGCCGTGCACGTACGTGGCGTAGAAGACGATCGGGCTAAGCCAATACGCGAGCAGGGCGTCCTGCGCGTGCACGCGCAGCCAACGCATCAAGAAGAGCAAGATGGCCAGATCCGCGGCAAGCAGCGGAAGCCGCAGGAGCAAAAGGCCCAGGTGCGACGAGGGGTCGAACGAGAACACGAGCGCCGGCAGCCAGGACGTGGCCAGCACGCCCAGCATGCCGGGCCCGTACGGAAAGGCGAGGGTCTCGCCGCGTGCCGCAAAATCGGTCCACGGCTCGCGCAGGTGACCGTGCATGAACTGGTAGACGAAGGGCGAAAACCAACGCGTGGCAAAGTGCGAGCCGAACAGCGTGGCCGCCGTGAGCTTGAGTACCAGGCCCGACCAGAACAGCTTGCTCCCACGGAGGGTGCGCACGACGTTCTTCAGCTCGGCCATGTCGAGCTCGCTCTGCGCGCGCGGTTCTTCGACCGATGCGGGCGGCTCGGAGGCGGCGAGGGGCTTGGTCACGATGCGGCCCAGCGCTCTGGCAGCTTACTGCACACGGCGTGGTACGGCCGGCCCACGAGGCTGGCGCGCAGCGCTGCCGAGCGGTGTTCGTCGTGCCCTTGCAGCTCGGGGCTGACCAGGCAAAGGCGGAAGTGCGCGGCGAGCCGGGTCCACGCGGTGGCGTCACCAGGGTAATCGCGGAAGCAGTCGACCCAGACCCACTGCGCCTTGCCGACCCAGGCCAGTACCGCTTCGATGGGTTCGACCTCGGAGTAGCGCACGGCCACTCGCGTTTCGCCGGCGCGGGCGAGTTTCATGGCGGCCGGCACGCTGCAGTCGAGGAAGAAGTAGTCCTCGATGCCGTGAGCCGCTGCCAGGGCGCGAACGCGGTCTTCGATGCCCTCGGTCTTCACGTTGAAGATGCACGGACGCGGACCGATTCGGGGGAAAAACTCCTCGATCGTGGGCCCGGTCGTGAAGGGATCGTGCGTGATGAACACGTCGTTTCCGGACGAACGCAGATCGAACTCGAGGCCATGATCCGTGGCCACGCCCTCGAGCGCGTCGAGCGTGTTGATGCGATGGCGATAAAACCGCGGGGTGGCCAAAACGTTCGTTACCTACTCTCGGCCGAGCAGCCGGGCAATGGGCCTCCGCGCCTCGGGCTTGTGGTAGAGGCCGGGCCGCCATGGAAGCTGTGACCCACCGCCGCCTGCGCGCGACACTGCTGTTTGTGACCGTCGCCGGGCTCGCGTGCGTGCACGGCCCGCTCATCGGCTACAAGACCTACGCCAACGTGGACGAGGCGTACGCGTCGGCACTGGCGTCGCGCCTGCTCGATGGGTTCAAACTCTACGAGGGCGCCATCAGCCAGCGTGGGCCGGTCATGTATTACTTCTTCGCGCTCCTCGCGAAGCTGCACGGCTGGGACAACATCGTTGCGCTGCGGTGCTGGAGCCTCGCGCTCATCCTGGCGCACGTGGCTCTGGTCGACGCGATCGCGGTGCGCTTTCTCGGTCGCACCGCGCATCTGGTTGCCGTCGCCGCCACCGCGTACGCGCTCGTGTGGGGTTTTCCCGCGTACGACGGCGCCGCGCTCCACGGCGAGACGTTGCAGCTCCCGTTTTTGCTCGGCGGCACGTGGGTGTCGGCCTGGGCCTTGAGCACGCGTCCGCCCGCGCGCCGGCTCGGCGCGCTCGCGGTCAGCGGCGTGCTGTTCGGGGTAGCCATCACCATCAAGCAGTCGGTGCTGTTGCACGTGCTGCCGGTCGTGCTTTGGGTAGGGATCGACCACGTGCGCCGCGGCAATGCGCGCGCCGTCGCTCTGAAGGAAACAGCCGTCCTGACGGTCACTGCCGTGGCGCCGTCCATCTCGTGCATTCTGCATGCATGGCGCGAAGGCACGCTGCGCTCGATGTATTACTACTGCGTCGTCTACAACCGTGACGTTCACCTCAAGCCCACGCAGCGTTTCTACCCGTGGCTCACCAACGTGTTCTTGCGCCTGCTCGAGCAAACCACCTTCGTCTTGTGCATGTTCTTGCTCGCGGGCGTGGCCTGCGCCTGGCTGATCAATCGCTACCGCGGCGCCCGGCGCGAGAGGTCGCTGCGGCCCTGGATCCGCGGCTTCGGTTCGCACCACTTCTTTGCACTCCACTTGATCATCGCCTTCGTGTCGGCGTCGATGATGTGGCGCTTCTTTCCGCATTATTACCTGCAGGCCGCACCGTTTCTGGCGCTTTCGCTCGGCGTGGCCTCCCGGCGCGTCGTGCCACACGTATCGCGCCAGCTCCGTGTTGCCACCTTCGCCAGCTTCATGGTGCTCTTGTGCACGTGCGCCGCGCTCTCGTGCGTCTTCGGCGAGCGCGTCGACGGGCGCATCACCCACGACCGCACTCACCAGGACCTCGGCCACTACATCGAGGCCACCACCACGCCGAGCGATCGCGTTTTCGTCTGGGGCTTCTCGCCCACCGTCTACGGTTACTCCCACCGCCGCCCCGCCTCGCGCTTCGTGTTCGAAACGTACGTGACCGGCATGGTGCCCTGGTACTGGGAGAAGCTGGACGTGGAAAAAGCGCGTGTCGTACCCGGCAGCATGGCGGCGCTCATCGGGGACCTCGAACGCGAGCGCCCTGCCGTCGTGGTCGACGCCGGCTCGGTCATGCTGGCGCGCTCGATGCGGCTGTACGGAGAGTCGCTCTCCTACCTGCGCGAAAATTACTGCTTCGAGATGCGCCTCGGCGCGTTCGATGTATACCGCCGTGTCGATCTGGTCGAACCGGCCGTGGGCACCTGCCGCGACGAAGTGCGGCCGCTGCCGTACCCCGCGACCGCGTGGAACGGATCGCAGTTGCCCATCCCGGTGCCGGTCCCGCTCGACAAGGCCACCATGCAACGGCTGCCCACCGGCAATTACGGCAAGCCGCTCTGGTTCGGACAGGGCCGCGTGCCACCCGCCGCGGGCCTCGCGGCCCTTCTCGACGCGCGCGTCGAGAAGGAAGAACACGAAGCCGAAGCAGACGGGTTTTACGTGCCTCGCGTGGAGGCGCAAAGCGGACCGTGAGCCGCAGCACGCGCACGCACGGCGTGGCCCTGGCGCTGCGAGGGCTCGCCCTCGGGCTGACTTCGCTGACCTATCCGTACGGCCGCGATCAGGGTCTCTATGGCTACATCGGCCGAGAGTGGCTGGCGGGCCGCTTGCCGTACGAAACGGCGTTCGACGCCAAGACACCAGGCATCTTCCTCGCCAACCTGCTGGCATTCCGCATCTTCGGTGAATCGATGATGGCGATCCGCGCCTTCGAGCTCCTCTTCGCGATCCTGCCCAGCGGCGTGCTGGCGGCGTACGCGGCAACCCCTGGCGGGCGACGTCCCTCCGCCGCGCGCGTCGCCTCTGGCATCGTCGCCATGAAGTGAGGACGTCTGCGCTCCTGGGCATGCTGCCGGTTGCCGCGCTGCTCGGCTACTTCGCGTGGGCGGGCGCCCTCGACGACATGGTTCTCGTCTACACGTGATGAGCAAGTTCTACGTCGTCGCGGGTCGCTCCGTGCAAACGGCTTGGCAGGCGTTCGTGTTTTACCCGCATGGGACACAGCAATTCGCGCCCTACCTCGCCGGCACGTTTACCCTGACCGTCTTTGCCGGATACGATGCCGATCTGCTCACGGCGCAATCGGCATCTTGCGCGCATTCCGCTGGGTAGGGGGAGGGGCGGTCCTCGGACCGAAGCTCGCATGCGGTGCGGGTACCCTCCGCTGTCACGTCGCGTGGAACGCGGCCGCGTGCGCCGAGATCGATCTCGTAGTGTCCCGCGCGCAGGGGCTCGATGGTGCAGGGGATGATGCGCTTGACCGCGATGAGCGCGTAGAGTGGGCTGGCGCAAGGGCAGATCTCCTGCGCGAGCGCTACCCGAAGCAGAGGGCCGGTACGGGTCACCGTGCAGCGGACCTCCGAACGCAGGCTGTTTCCACCGTTGCCGTCCATGTCCTGGACCTCGAACGTAAAGGGCGTGTCGGCCGCGGCGCCAAACAAGGAGCATACGCCCGTTGACCATGCCCCGTCCGACGCAGGCCACCCGCTGGTCTCGGCGGTCGGGCACGCCGAAAAATCCGGGGCGGCCCGATCGCATTGCGGCGCAGCCGCGTCGTCCGTATCGAGACGTGCGGCGGAATCCTCTGGCCGTGCAGCCGCGCACGCCGCCAGCGCCATTCTCCTGCGCGTTGCGACCGCCGAGTGAACGCTCTTGCACCCTCCGGAAAACCGCGCTACCCACCCACGTTCACTCGCGAAGGTGGCGGAATGGCAGACGCACCAGGTTCAGGTCCTGGCGCCGGCAACGGTGTAGGGGTTCAAGTCCCCTCCTTCGCACTATAGTCAGCGTCGTGGCATCCCCCGTACGCGACTTCAAGACCCTGCTCACCCAGCACCGTGCGGCGCTCGCCGAGCAGGCCATGCTGCCCGGACAGGATGGCTACGCGCTCTCCGAGCGCAACGCGCAGTTTCTCGACGGCGTGCTGCAGACGGCGTTCGCCGACGCCGGTGGCAACGCGCACGCTTCGCTCGCCCTCGTGGCGGTCGGGAGCTTCGGGCGCGGCGCGCTCACCGCGCATGCTGACGTGGACGTGCGCCTGCTCACCGCCACCAGCTCCCAGCGTGCCGCCGAGGTGGCCGAGGCGATGCTCTATCCACTGTGGGACGCCGGGCTCGCGGTGGGTCATCAAGTGGCCACCGCCTCCGAGCTGCTCGCGCTGTTTCCCACCGATCTGACCACCGCCACCGCCCTGCTCGACGTGCGGCACATCGCCGGCAACCCCGCGCTCTCCGCCGAGCTGAGCACGCGCGCCCACGCGGGGCCCTTCGCCGAGGCGAACCTGCCGGCCTTTCTCGACCGCCTCGAGGTCGAAGCCAAAGGCCGCCACGATCGGTTCGGCGACTCCGTGTACTTGCTCGAGCCGGACGTGAAGAACGGCGCCGGCGGTAGCCGCGATCTCGAGCTCGCCCTCTGGGCGGTGAAGGCCCGGTTCCGGCCGCGCGGACCGGGGGCCGAGCTCTTCGCCGAGCTCGTCCAGCTCGGCGCCATGGTGCCGCGAGAGCAGCGGTCCATGCAAGATGCACGTGAGTTCTCGCACCGCGTGCGCAACCACCTGCACCTCTCGGCCGGCCGCCGCCACGACCGCCTCACGTTCGAGAAACAAGAAGAGCTCGCGGACCGCCTCGGCTTCACGGACGCCGGCGGCGCCGACGAGCAGGAGCGCCTCGGCCAGGCCGTCGAGCGCATGATGCAAGCCTACTACCGCGAGGCGCGCGTGGTGTCGCAGGCACGGGAATCCTTGCTGGCGCGCGCTCGCCCCGAGCCTCGGCGGCGCACGCGTCCAGTCATGCGCGAGCTTGGCGGTGGGCTGCGCATCTGGGACGAGCACGTCACCGTGGCCGACGCGGGAGACGCCGCGCGCGAGCCCGAGGTGCTGCTACGTGCGATCCGCGCATGCGTCGAGCACGAGATGCCGCTCTGGCCGCACGCCCGCGATCTCGTCGCGCGCTTCGCGCAAGACGCCGCGCTTGGCTCGCGTCTGCGCGAGTCTCCCGCTGCCGGTGCGGTCTTCACGGAACTGGTTGCGTCCCGCGCGGACACGCCGTTTCGTCGCAGCGCCCTGGCCGAGCTGCACGAGCTGGGCCTGCTGGTGGCCATGGTGCCGGAGTTCGTGCCCGTGCTGGGCCGCGTGCACCACGACCTGTATCACGTGTACACGGTGGACGTGCACAGCGTGGCCGCGACCGACGCCGTGCGCGCCATCGCCCGCGGCGAGTACGCGGCGAAGTGGCCGCTCGCTACCCGCGTCTTCTCGGAGCTGGATCATCCGAAGCCGATCTTTCTCGCAGCGCTCCTGCACGACGTGGGCAAGGGCTATCCAGACGCCTCCGGCTCGCGCAAGAACCACTCCGAGAGCGGCGCGGAGCTGGTGCGCACCATCTTGCCGCGACTCGGCGAGGACGAGCGCACCACGGCGCTGGTGGCCAAGCTCGTGACCGAGCACCTTTCGATGTACCATACAGCAACCCGGCGTGACCTCGACGATCCAGCCACGGTGAAGGACTTCGTCGCGCGCGTGGGCACCCGCGAGGTGCTGGAGCATCTCTATCTTCTGACGCTGGTCGATCTCTCGACCACCGCGCCCAAGGCACTCACCAGCTGGAAAGCGAACCTGCTCGACGAGCTGTACCTGCGCGCCGCCGAGTCGTTCGACGGCGAGTCGCGGCAGGCCGATCCCGGCGCCCTTGGTCGTTACCTTGCCGCCTTGCCCGAGGCCGAGGCCCGCCGCATCGAGATCTTCGCGCAGGCCATGCCGAAGCGATACCGCGCGCTCGTAACGCCCGAGCGCATCGCAGCGCACGCCCAGCTCTCCGCAGGGCGCACCGGCGCGTTCGCGTGCGCCATGTCCGAGTCGGATCTGACGGACACGATGGAGCTGGCCATCGCGGCCGACGACTCGCCGGGCCTGCTGGCGTTGGTCGCGGCCGCCCTCACCGCAGGCCGACTCGAGGTCGTGGCGGCCGACGTGTACTCCCGCGAAACCGAGGCGGGGAGCCGCGAGGCCTTCGACATTTTCTGGGTTCGCGATCGGGCCGAGGGCGCGGCTGGGGCGCGCGAAACGCTGCCCCGTCTCGAAGCCGACCTCGGTGCGCTGCTGGCTCGCGAAGTGACCCCGGAGGCGCTGCTCGAACGCCGCCGCTCGAAGTACGCACGGCGGGGACCCCCGGTCATGAGTGAGATCGCCCTGCATGGCGACGCGTCGCCGGAACACACGGTGGTAGAAGTGTTCGGTCGAGACCAACCGGGCCTCTTGTACGCTCTGGCGCGATGCCTCACCCAGCTCGGACTCGGCATCGAGCGCTCGCGCATCAACACCGAAGGCAACCGCGTAGCCGACGTCTTCTACGTGCAAGAGGCCAGCGGCGGCAAGATCGCGCCCGCCCGATTTGCCGAAATCCGTGCCGCGTTGCTCGCGGTGGCAGACGCCGGCCACCGCAGCTGATGGAAGCAGCGCGGCGGGTGTGATAGCCGATGGCGATGCGCTTTCTGCCCTTTGCCGCGGCTTCGCTCGGTCTCGTTCTGGTTGCCTGCGGAGACGGCCAGAAGCCGCCGGCCGATGCCACCGATCCCGCGGTGGCCGGTCTCGATGGGGCGCCGCCCGCCGCGCAAAGCGCCGCGCCAGCAAGCGTCGACGTGGAGCGCGGGCAAAAGCAGCTCGAAGCGGGCGACAAGGCGGGCGCGAAGGCGTCGTTCGACGCCGCCCTCGCCAAGAACCCGAAAGATCCCGAAGCCCACTACTACGTGGGGCTCATGGCCGAGCAGGCGGGGGACGCCGCCGCCGCCGAGATCCACTACAAGGCCGCGCTGGCCGCCAAGCCGGGCCTCGAGCCGGCCGCCATCAATTTGAGTGCATTCTACCTGGATGCCGGCAAGTTCGACGAGGCGGAGAAGATCCTCGCGGTGGCCATCAAGTCGAGCCCGCAGAGTGCGCCGCTCGCCACCAACCACGCGCTGGCGCTGGCGGGGAAGGGCGATCAGGCGGGCGCACGAGCGGCCTTCGCCAACGCCGAGAAACTGAGCCCGAACGACGCCGCGATCCTCGTGCTCGAAGGCCAGTGGCTCACCAGGTGGAAGGACGCGACCGGAGCCAAGACCAAGCTGCTGGCCGCGAGGAAGCTCGCCGGCGACGACGCAGGCCAGCTCGCGTCGGTTGGATTCGAGCTGAAGAACGCAGGCGCATTCCCCGAGTGCATCGACACGCTGAACGCGGCCATCACCAAGCTGGGGCCCACGGCGAAGGGCGCCGGCGAGCTGCGCGTGCTGCGCGGTCTGTGCAAGATCGGCCAGAAAGACTCGCCGGGCGCGCTGGCGGATTTTCTCGACGCGAAAAAGGTCGAGCCGGGCTTCGCGCCCGCGTACTTCTACCTGGGGGGGCGCTACGCCGAAGCCCGGAAGTGGCCCGAGGCCGAAGCGGCGTACGCGCGGTACCTCACGCTGTCGCCCCAAGGCGATCTGGCCGGCAAGGCGCAAGAGCGGCTCGATGCGGTCAAGGCCAAGCGCGGTGGCAAACCGGCTGCCAAGAAGAAGTAGCGAGCGAGCACCTCGAAGACGTCGACGGGGGAAAGAAGCATTGCTCGAGATCGCACGGATCGGCCGCAAAGACGACGCCAGGGCCACCGCGCAAATAAGCCGAAGCCATCACGACGGCGTCGATCGCAGGCCGCGCCGGGGGCGCGTCGACTTGGTGGGCAAGCGCTTCAGCGAAACCCGCGCTGCACGACGATCAGGCCGTCGACCACGGCGGCCAAGGCGAGCGGACGGTCGTCGAACAGGACGAAGACGCCCGCCGTGGGCACGCCGAGACCGAGCGCCGGGATGCGCTTGCCGTGCCGAAGCGCCTGGGCGCCATCCGGATCGGCTACGTGCACGCAGGGAAACAGGCGGCGCAAGGCGGTCTCGAGCGGAATCAGTGCACCTTCCACGGATCCGGCCTCTTCGATGCGAAAGGCGCCACTGCGGATCCGCCGTAGCGCCTGCAGGTGTCCTGCGCTTCCGAGCCGCACGGCCACGTCGCGCGCCAGTGCCCGCACGTAGTAACCCTTTGCAGCATGCACGCGAACGCGAACGAGCGTTCCCTCGATCGCCACCAGCGTGAGCGCGCGCACTGCCACCGGGCGCTCCGGCATCACCAAGATCTCGCCGCGCCTGAGTCGCTCGTGCGCGCGCTCGCCGTCGACGTGGATGGCCGACGCGGCAGGCGGCACCTGCGAAGTGCGCGCAGCTTCCGCCCCGAGCGCGTCACGCAGGATCGCCGCGGGCGCGTCCGTGGTCCCCAGGTCGGGTACGGGCGCCTCTCGGATCACGGCCCCCGTGAGGTCGAGGCTGTCGGTTTCGGCGCCGAGCGCGATCGTCGCCTCGTACTCCTTGTCCTGCTCGGTAAGGTGCGCGGCGATCTTCAGCGCCTCGCCGAAGCCGAGCACCAGCACGCCGGTCGCGAATGGATCCAGCGTGCCCGTGTGGCCAACGTGCTTGGTGTGGTGGGCCCGTCGTGCGCGCGCCACCACGTCGTGGCTGGTCATTCCGGCCTGCTTGTCGACGACGAGCAAGCCGCTCGGTTCTTCTGGTTTTGCGCCGCGAGGAGCGTCCACCTTCACCCGCGGAACACCGAGCGGCGATCCTGCAGCAAGTCGCCGAGCATCCCCTGGATGATGCTGCGGGTACGTTCGGTGAGCTCCGCAACGCGCACCTCGTCGATTTCATCGTGACTGATACGTGCGCTTTGCACGGAATCGGGCGCTTCGCCCGAATCACCGAAATCGATCGGGGGACCGACCACGATGCGCCATTTCGTGGGCGCCGGCACGAGGCCGAGCGGGCCGAGCAGCGGG
>JAYUXI010000043.1:0-5431 GCA_043753085.1 Myxococcales bacterium
TGAGGTCGAAGAAGTTCACGCCGTCGACCACGCAAACCTCGGAGCGTTTGCCGCTGGGCTCCTTGGCGACCCAGTTCTCGCAGGCGATTCCCGCCACCGCGTCTTTGCCGCCGGATTTTTCTGCCGTGCTCGCTTCCGGCGTGGTGTTCGGTACCGGCGCGGCCGCCTTGGAAAAATCCAAGGTAAGGTACACGCGTTGCGTGTCCATGAACACGAGCACTCTATTTTGCACGGGATCGTACACTCCGTGCATCGGCTCGGCCGCGTCGCTCTTGGTGTCGAAGCGCATCTTGCCGCCCTTGATCTCGAGCTGCAGGTCCTGCGGCGGCCTGCCCGCCACGGTGGTGCGCATCACGATGGCACCTTCGAACTTGGCGTCGAGCTTCCTCGAACACGCGAACAGAGGCATGGCCGCGAGGATCAAGACGAACGTGCGCATCCGCGCAGCTTCGCACGGCGCGTCGTTACTTGTCGACCTGGGCGCCGCCCATGATCCAGTCGGCGAGCAGCTTGCGCTCGTCTTCCGTCATGTGGGTCTTGTTGCCCTGAGGCATGGTGCGGGACACCACCGCGAAGGTCTTGATCTGCTGCACGTAGGCTTTCACCTGCGCCGGCCGGTCGAACATGACTCCCTTGGGCGCCGTGCGATACGTGTCGTCGCTCGGCGTTTGCGAGTGGCACGGCACGCAGCGCTCCTGCATCACCATCTCGACGCGCGAATAGGCCACCGGCTCGTGCACCGCGTCGGCGTGCTCACCGCTTCTGTCGAACGCGCCGAAGAAGATGCCGAGCCCGATCACGCCGGTCGCGAGCACGCTGGCCAGCGCCGGGATCCAGCTCGGGAACTGGAAGCGGATGTTGAGCACATGGCGGACGCTGGCGCCGATGACGATCAAGAACAGCAGGACCAGGGCGCTGTGCTTGTTGCCGTAGCTGGTAGGGAAGTGGTTGGACACCATCAGGACGATCAGCGGGAACGTCATGTAGTTGTTGTGGATCGAGCGCTGCTTCGCGCGGAGCGACAGCGCCGGATCTTGCACCCGGCCCTCGTTCGTGGCCTTCACCAGCTCGTGCTGGGAGGGCACGATGTGCAGGAAGACGTTGCCGGCCATGCACGTTCCCAAGATGGCGCCGACGTGGAGGTACGCCGCGCGACCTGCGAAGGTATGCGTGGTCCACCACACCAGGACCACCAAGCCTGCGAGCGACAAGGCCTGTGCCAACCGCTCCGAACGTTTGCCGAGCGCGCGCCACGTGAGCTCGTAAAAGCAGTAGCTGCCTACCACCGTGACGATGCCGAGATCCATGGCGAGATCCGCCGAGATGCCGCTCTGCGCATCGACCAGCATGGCGCCGTCGCCCATGTAGTAGACGAGCACCAGCAGGGCCATGCCGGTCATCCAGGTGGTGTAGCTTTGCCACTTGAACCAGTGCAGCACCGGCGGCATCTCGCCCGGGGCGAGCATGGTTTTCTCGACGTCGTAAAAAGCGCCCGAGTGCAGCAGCCAGATGCGGCCTACGTGCTCTTTGCGCCGGCCCTCGACCTTTTCCAGGTTGCGGTCGAGCCAGTTGAACAGCATCGAATTGCCGACCCACATGATCCCGGCGATGACGTGCATCCAGCGCAGGACGAGATCGAAAACCTCTTTGATGCTCGAATCCACGAACGGCCTTTAGAGCCGGCCGCGTTGCGCTGCAACCACCAGGTGTTCGAGCGCCTCGAGCACCTTCAGCCTTGGCTGCGCGGCTTCACGTTGTCGCGGACCCAGGTGATGATGGTTTCGAGTGTGGTGCCCGGCGTGAAGATGCCCGCCGTGCCGGCTGCCCGAAGCCGCTCGGTGTCGGAGTCGGGGATGATCCCGCCTCCGAACACGACGACGTCGTGCAGCCCTTTGGCGCGCAGCGCTTCGATCACGGCCGGAAACAAGGTGTTGTGGGCACCCGACATGATCGAGAGCCCGACGCCGTCGACGTCTTCTTGCAGCGCAGCGGACGCGATCATCTCCGGGGTCTGGTGCAGGCCCGTGTAGATGACCTCGTACCCGGCGTCGCGCAGGGCACGCGCGACGACCTTGGCGCCGCGATCGTGCCCGTCAAGGCCGGGTTTGGCCACCAGGATCCGAATTCTGGCCGCGTCGGTCATCGTTTACTCGTCGTCGTCGTCGTCATCGTCATCGTCATCGAGGTTGGGCAACGAAGGCTCGGACGGGGGAAGCTCGCGGCCTTCGCTCTCGGCCTTTTTGCGCTCGGCTTCGCGTTGGGTTTTCATGGCGGCCACCTTCTGCAAGATGGTGGGCTTTGGGGCGACCATCACGGTCATCGTGCGCGCTTCCATCATGATGCGCGTTTCGACGTTGGCAATGTCTTCCGTGCCCTGGATTACCAGCGTGAGCTGCTCCTGCGCCTTTTCCGGGTGGGTGATCTCACGGCCGCGGAAGCGCACGGTGAACTTCACCTTGTGGCCGGCTTCGAGGAAGCGCCGCGCCGCGCGGATCTTGAAGTTGATGTCGTGGTCGTCGGTCTTGGGCCGAAGCTTGACCTCTTTGATGTCGACGACGGTTTGCTTGCGCTTGGCCTCGGCGCTCTTCTTCTTCTCTTCGTACTTGTACTTGCCGAAGTCGAGAATCTTGCAGACCGGCGGTTCCGCTTTCGGGTTCACCTCGACGAGGTCGAGACCCTTCTCTTGCGCCATCCGGAGGGCTTCGTGAGTCGTGAGGACCCCGAGCATCTCTCCCTCGGCGCCGATGACCCGGACCTCCGGGACACGAATGCGGTGATTGACGCGGATTTGGAACTGACCGCGCTGCTGGCGGGGATCAAAGCGGGGACGACCCATCGACATGAAAAACGAAAACCTCCGGCTCGGACGTGAGCGACGCGAACTCGCGCCGGTCTACCAACGATGCGTTGCGAATGCGAGGTAAGCAGAACGTGGCCGCTCCTCCTCGCAGTCGCCGCATCGTGGCCCTCTGCCCTGCGGCGGTCAACGGCTAAATGGGACGCTGATGGCGCCTCTGCGCGGGATTGCCGCGCGGTGGACGGGCGGCCCTGAACGCCTCGACCCTAGCGCTGCTGGCGCACGAGCGACAAAGGAGTCGAATCCAGCTCCTCGAGCGCCGCAGACAGCTCGTCTTCGGTGCCTTCGGCGGCCGAGTCGAGCGCAATCCGGAGCTGCGGTGACACCGTAGCTCCGGCTGCATTTCGGAGCCGCTGTTCGACGTGCTCGGAGGCGCCGTCCGCGCGGAGCACGTACGCCGCTCCCGCCCGGGCGTCTTCGGGCGCCGCGGGATCTTCGAGGATCCGCCACAGATCGTCGCGCGGCACTGCTGCGGCGCGGTAGTCGTCGACCGGACCTCGGAGCTGCCGGAGCGCGGCTAGCCACTCGTCGTGGGTCCGGCCCACCCGCCCGACCGAGTCGGCCAAGTGCGGGGCGTGCGGGCGTGTCGTCGCCAGCGCGTGCGCCTCGCGCATTCTGGCGACCACGGCGTCGCGATGATCGCGCTGGTCGGCCGAGGTCGATTTGGCGCGCATGGATGTATACCACACGAGTCTCTTGCCGGACGAGAGCCCCAGCACCACGTCGCGCTCGGCCTCGGTCGTGATCGACTGCACTTCGTGCATGGCCACGAAACGGCGCCACCATAGCCAGCGAAACAGGAAGCCATCGGTGCCGACCGTGATCCGCGCGGGCCACATCGCCAGGCCGAAGAGAAGGGCGAACCCCACCGGCATGCCGAGCATGCCGTCGAGCGGGACGGCATGGAACAGGACGGCGGCCACCCCGAGAAACACGAGCTGTCGCGCCAGCGTCGCAAAAACCGGCGCGGCGGCGCGGAACTCGGCGCGGTGCGAAGCCGCATCGAGACCGAGCGCATGCAGCGCGGCCTGCGCCGACTCGGCGTCCATCTTTGCCTCGAACACCACGCGTTGCAGCGGGCCGAGCAGCCGCAGGCGCCCGGCACGGTAGATGCCGTCGCGGACGGCGTGCCGGGGCACGGTGAGCGTCGCGCCTTCCTCGCTGCGATGCACGAGCCCCCGGCGGTCGATCCGCGCGGCGCCCAGAACGCTGCGCGCCTGCGCGCCGCGCTGCACGTGCGAGAACAGACCCCAGGCAGCCAGTGCGACGACGTGCAGGCCGAAGAAGCCGTACGGAAACCGTCCGCCGCCCCCCCCGAAAACTTCCAACGCGTGCAGCAAGAACGCAAGGGTGCCGACAGCGATCACGGCGGCAAGGCCCGCAATCACCATCCTGCGGGGCCGTAGCGCTTCGCACCAAAGCTCGAGAGCATCCATGAAACCCCATAGACTAGCGCTTCGCACGAGCTCGGGCGTTCTTGTGCTGGACGATCCGTTCGTGGTAGACCCGCGCACCATGCACATCCGGCAGCTTGCCCCCGCAGTGTTGGCACTCACGTTCGTGACCGTCGCCACCGTGGCGTGCGGCGACAACGACAAGCCGTACCAGTCGGCGCCCGGGTGGAGGGGGCGCAAGCCGAATCTCCCGGCGCCCCCGGCGCCCGAAGCGAAGCCGCTCAAGGCCGGCGACTCGTACACCGTGTATGGTGCATCGCATCTGCTCCGTTCGCGCATCCACGAAAAGGACGTGAACGGCAAGGAGATCACCATCGAGGGCTACATCGTCCAGTCCAACACCGAGGACGCGCCTGCCTGCGTCATCCACCCCGTCGGTAAGGCCGATGCAGAGGGCTGCAAGTCCGAGGTGCCCTCGTTCTACATCGCCGACCAGAAGACCGACGACCCAAACCAGCCGCGCATCCGTGTGCTTGGCTGGGCAAAGAACTTCGCCACCGTGTTCGACGCGATGAAGCTCTATGCCAAGAGCAAGGACAAGCCGAAGGAAGCCCTCCAGGACGACATGCTCACCGTCGAGGTGCCGTATCCTCTTCCGGCCGTCGGCGCCAAGGTCAGGGTCACCGGCACCTACGGGTACACCTTCACCAAGATGACCACCGGCATGGTCACCGACCCGAAGAACGGTGTCATGACCTACAAGTCCATCACCGTCGCGGAACCCGCCGCCGCGCCCGCTTCGTTCAAGAACCGCAAGATCTGAGGCGAGGCCCGGGGCGGCTCAGGCCGCTTCGGGTGGGGTAGACTCCGGCCAGATCGCCTCGATCTGCTTGGCCAACGCGCTCTGCGCGTGCGGGGCGAGACGTTGCAGCATGGCCCTGCGTTCCAGCTCGGAGAACGCATCGCCGCGCAGCGCGAGGAACTCACGCGCCGCCAGAGCGCCCGCCGCCAGGGCGTACCCGGCCGGGCTGTCGCCCTTGTCCGTGCGCAAAGCCTTGTGCGTACGCGAGTCGTTCTCGTGCACCGCGAACAACGCTTCTTCCAGGGCACGCTCGCCCAGGAGATCCAGCACCGCGCGCAGCGCTCGGGGTGAATGCCGGGGTGAATGCCGAGGTGAATG
>JAYUXI010000044.1:0-2162 GCA_043753085.1 Myxococcales bacterium
TTCATCCAGTCGCCGGGTTCGGTCGGGGTCCAGGTGCGGGCGGCGGCGCCGGGGTTGCCGGCGCTCTGGCCGCGGGTGAGCACGGTGACGCGATCGCCACGCGCGACGAGCTGCCGGACCAGCTCGGAACCCACGAAGCCGGTGCCGCCGGTTACGACGAAATGCATGGTGTCCTCACTTGACGATGCGAAGGTACGAAGGAAGCTCGCGCTTCTTTTTCTTGGGCGGCGGCGACACGATCGAGTCGTCGTCGTCTGCCGCGGCGGGCTTCGATTCGGCGGGCGCCGGGGCTGCCGCTAGTTTCGGCGCGGCCGGCTTGCCGGTGCCCTGCGGCGCGGCGACCCGCAGCTCGGCCTTCTTGGCGGCGCGCTTGGCTTTCCGCTTTTCGGCCTTTTCGGCCTGGTCACCGAGCTTGGCCACACTTGCTTCGGCAGGAGGCGGCGCGTCGGGCACGACCGACAGCTTGGGCGCTTCGCGCTCGGGCGGCGCGGGCTTGGCGGGGCGCACCGACAACTGGATCTCGACGGGCACGTCGTCCGGCCAGATCATGCTGCGCTGGCCGTCCCCGACGAGCGCGAAGACGCACGACCACGGGAGTACGCAGTAAAACGCGTGGTACGGCCGATCGAAGCTGAGTGTGCAGGTGATCCCTGCTTCGTCGACCTGCAGATCGGGAATCGGGATCGGCAGGTTGAGGCCGACATCGAGGATGAGTTGCGGCTGCTTCCTGAAGTGCGGCGGCACGATGACTTCCTTGGCGCGTGGGTCCAGGAACACGCGCACCAGACCGCGCTCGAGGAACGCGAGGGCGACGTCTTTTTTCGGCGGAAGCAGATTCATGCGGAAGCCGGCTGCATGCTACACCAGCGCCGGTGCAAAAGGCACGCCTCTCCACGGCTCCGATCCAGCGCCTCGTCGATTCTGCGGTCCTGCCGGACTTCGAGTGGGCCGAGCCGCGGTGGCTCGACGTGCTGCTCCCGGTCGCGGGGCTCGCCACGCAGGATCCAATCACGGCCGACAATCCGCCGCGTATGCTGTTTCTGGTCGCTGCGGACGCGGCCGTGGCACTGCCCACCGAGCCGGCCGCGCTGCACTTCCAGGGGCTACCGTCGGAAGCCAACGTGCTCGCGCCGTGGGCCATCGACGCAGCCACCGACGCTTTGTTCGCCGCGCGCGCGCCAGCCAAAGACGTGCTCGTACTCGCCACCGATTCGCTGCGCGGCGTGTTCTGGGGGCTCCACGACTGGGCGCACTTCCACAGCCATGGTCCGTTCGAGCGCGTGGCCGAGACCGAGCTTCAGTGCGACGTCGCGGCGCTGGTGTGGCTCTGGGACAACCGCGACGCTCTGGGCGTCACGAGGGCGCACCATGCACGCATCGTCGGCGACGTGACGGGACTGTGGCGCGCGCGCTTCACGGCAGAGGCGCGCCAGTTCTCGGCAGAGCCAGCGCTGGACTACGTGGCGCAGCGGACAGGTGTGCCGCGATCCGCGCTGCCACCCGCCGCGCGTGGGTGAGCGGACCGAGGTGACCGGCCTGGGCCAACACCTCGAGCGCGGCGTTCGGAAGGTGCGCGCACAGGGCGTCGACCACCCGGCGAGCAGCGCGCGGCGAACGTTCGCCCACCATCAGCAAGGTGGGGTGATGGATCGCTGCGTACGCGGAAGCGGGCGTGCGGTCGGCCAGCAGTGTGTCGACCTCTTGCTGCAGCTTGGGCTGCACGCGCAGGTAGTCGGCGCGCGCCTCGGCGGACAAGCCGTCCCACGCGCCGGGGCTGTTCCAGAAGTCGACGAACGAGCGCAGCCAGCCTGCAGGCCAGCCCGGCGTTTCGCGGGGTGTGCCGTCGTGGCGCTCGGAGAGCTGCAACACGTCGTCGAAGGCGGGATCTTCCGCGGCTGCCAGGATCCCGAACGCGGCGGGCTCATAAAGAAACGAGCGCGAGACCAGCGCCGGCGCCGCCGCAGCGACGCGTAGCGCGACGAGGCCGCCGTACGAGTGCCCCACCAACGCAGCCGGCGCGCCGAGTGACGCCACCAGCGCGGTGATCTGGGCGACGTCTTGCTCGAAGTGGAACGTCGCCTCACGCGGCCAGGCGGGTGAATCGCCCATGCCCAGCGCATCGGGAACGACCACGAAAAATGCGCCGCGCAGCTCGGTGACTG
>JAYUXI010000045.1:0-5426 GCA_043753085.1 Myxococcales bacterium
GTTCGGAAACGCTGCGCTGCGCGCGTGCTTCGGCCGTGAACATAGCCAGCGTCCGCCGGAGCGCGCCTCCACGGCCACTGGGCGAACGGACAAATCACCATCGTCCGAAAGGACTACCTGCGAACTCGGTTGGTCTCGAACGCCCACATGGCGAGCTCGACGCGATTGCGCAGGGCGAGCTTGCTCATGAGGTTCGCGACGTGGGTCTTCACCGTGCTCAGGCTCACGTGGAGCGCCCCAGCGATCTCCTGGTTCGTCTGACCGGTGGCTACTGCGACGAGCACTTCTTCTTCGCGCCCCGTGAGGGGTTCGACCAGCGCAGCGGGCTTCGGGCTCCCGCCGAGTGCGGCGAAGCGTTCCAGCAAGCGCGCCGTCACGCTGGGCGCGATCAACGCGTCGCCAGCGGCTGCGGCGTGGATTGCCTGCAAGAGCAGCTCGGGTCCAGCGTCCTTGAGGAGAAAACCTCGTGCGCCCGATTTCAGTGCGCCATACACATACTCGTCGAGGTCGAAGGTGGTCACGACCACGACCGCGAGCGGTGCCGCAACGTCCGGCCCGGCGAGCCGCCGTGTCGCCTCGATCCCGTCGAGCCGCGGCATGCGCACGTCCAGGAGGCAAACGTCGGGCCGTAGTCGCTGGGCGAGCTGCACTGCCTCGAGCCCGTCGCTTGCCTCGGCGATGACGGACACGCCGCCCGCACTCTCGAGGATGGTCCTCAGCCCCGCCCGCACGAGGGGCTGGTCATCGGCCAACAAGACCCGCACCGTCACCGGCCGCCTCCCTGCACGGGCAGCGTCGCCACGACCACGAAGCCTGCGGCGTCGCTCGGCCCAGCGTGCAGGGTGCCGCCGAGCAACGCGGCGCGCTCCTTCATGCCCACGATGCCGAAGCCTGCGTCCACGCGTGCGCGGCTTGGCGCTCCGTCGTCTTGCACGAGCAGGCGCACGACGTCGCCGTCCCGCTCGACTCGCACCAGCACGCACGTGGCGAGGCGGGCGTGGCGGAGCGCATTGGTGATGGCCTCCTGCGCGATGCGGTAGATGGCGCATTCGACCCCCGCTGCGAGTGCACCCAGTCCTGCGGCCAGCTCCACGTGGACCGGTGGCCCCTCGATCCCTGCGCGCGCCAGATCCGCCACGGCCGCGAGCCCGGGCTGCGGAGCGAGCTCGGTCCTCGTCTCGTCACGCAGCGTTCGAACGAGCCCGCGCAGCTCGGTGAGCGCGCGTCGCGCCTCTCCCTCGATGGCCTCGAGGGCCGCTGCGGTGGCCGCCGGCCGGGTAGCGAGCACCGCCCGCCCTGCCTGCGCTTGGATGGCGATGGCAGCCACGTGGTGCGCAACGGTGTCGTGCAGATCGCGGGCGAGGTGCGCTCGCTCTTCGAGCCGCATGCGCTCCACCATCCGGCGATCTGCCTCCGCGCGGAAGCGGATGGCCATGCCGAGTGCCGCCGGCAGCAGCAGGACGACCGCCCCTCCGACCACGTCGGCTACGCCGTCCGCGTCGCCGTGCAGCATACAGGCAACGTAGGCCGCGACAAGCAGCGCGAGGCCGGCGCGAGTTTCCCGACCCGAACCCCATCGCAGCAGCGAATAGGGAACGAGCAGCGCGACGGCCGGCGTGCCGAGCTCGGCGTGCGCCGGCCCCAGAAACGGTGAGGCCAGCATGGGACCGAACGCCAGCGCCATCGCACGCAGTGGCTCCTGTCGGCGCTGCCAGATCCCGGCTGCGATGAGCGCCGTGAATACGAGTCCCACGGCGTGCGCACGCAGACCCTCGCGAAGGCTCGCTTCGAGCAGGGCGCACGGCACCAGCGCGCTCCCGAGCGCAACGTCCAGCCGCGAGCGGCGCGAAGGACCGTGCGGCCGTGCCTCGCGAGAGAGTCGAGAAAGTGCCTGCCACATGCGAGCCAACTGTAGCTCCGCGCGAACCACGCGGCATCGGCCGAAAGTACGACCCCTCGGAGAGGGTGAGCATCAACCGCTCGGATCATGCTCTTTGCGGTCGGTCGCAGCGAGCCGCTGCCGCGCGAACGCTGCGAAACGGCCCGCTTCGATGGCGCGTCGCGAGTCGGCCATGAGCGCGTGGTAGTGAAAGAGATTGTGCAGCGAGAGCAGACGCGGGGCCAGCGGCTCGCGGCACTTGAAGAGATGATGCAGGTACGCGCGACTGAACGCGGCGCAGGTAGAGCAAGTGCAGGATGCATCGAGTGGCTCTTCGTCCGAAACGTGGGCTTGCCGCGTGATGCGCACCCGCCCCGTGGACGTGAAGGCAATGCCTTGCCAGGCCATCTTCGTGGGCAAGATGCAGTCGAACATGTCCACGCCCGCGAGCATCGCCTGCAGCAGGTCGGGCGGGGTGCCCACACCCATCAGGTACCGCGGCTTTTCGGTGGGCAGGAGATCCGCGGCGAACGCGGTGGTGCGCTCACGCTCCTCGCGCGTGTCGCCCACCGCGAGGCCGCCGATGGCAAAGCCGTCGAACGGATGCGCGGTAAGGGCCGCCGCCGACTCCTCGCGGAGTGCCGGCACCACGCCGCCTTGCACGATGGCAAAGAGTCCTTGATTGGTGGTGCGGGCGGCGAGGCTGCGCAGCGCCCACCGATGCGTGCGCTCCATCGCGGCGCGAACCACTTCTTCTGGCGCGCGCGAGTCGATGCACTCGTCGAGCACCATCATGATGTCCGAGCCGATCGCGGTCTGCATCTCGATGGATCGCTCCGGCGAGAGCAGATGCAGCTGCTGGTCGACGTAGCTCTTGAAGCGAGCGCCCTCTTCCGTGATCACGCGGTCGGCGGTGAGCGAGAAGATCTGGAAGCCGCCGGAGTCGGTGAGAATGGGGCCGTTCCAGCGCATGAACCGGTGCAAGCCGCCGAGCCGCCGCATCGCGTCCGCGCCGGGCCTCAGCATCAGGTGGTACGTGTTTCCGAGCACGACCTGCGTGCCCACCGCGGCGAGATCCGTGGGGGCGCAGCCAGTCACCGCGCCCCAGGTGCCCACGTCCATGAAGGCGGGCGTTTCGATCGGACCATGCGCGGTGTGCACGGTTCCCAGGCGGGCTCGCGAGTCGCGGTCGACGGCGAGGAGGTCGAATCTCACTTCGCCTTCAGGCCGCCGAGGGCTAGCTGCGCCGCGGCCTCGCGCAGCTTGTCTTTCTTGCTCTTGCGTTTGCCCTTCACGCCGCCGTGCGGATCGAGGCCTGGCGTCGGCAGCTCCGTGGGCTCGAAACCGGCGAGAATCTCGCGGTCGATGGCGAGGTGGTGGCGGCGCTCGATGAGGCGAAAGTGCGCGTGCGCGTCGGCGGTGACGAAGCTGATCGCCACTCCGTGCTGGCCGGCGCGACCGGTGCGACCGATGCGGTGCAGGTAGTCCACCGTGGAGCGCGGCAGATCGTAGTTCACCACGGCGGGCAGCGACGCGATGTCGATGCCGCGCGCAGCGAGATCGGTGGCGACCAGGACCTGCAGCTCTTTCCGAGCAAACGCAGCCAGCGCTTCGGTTCGGGCGGTTTGGCTCAGATCGCCGTGCAGCGCCCGGACGCGCAGGCCATTGTGATCGAGCGTGCTGGCTACGTGGTCGGCGGCGCTGCGGCTGGCCACGAACACCAGCACGTGCGGCCAGGCGTGGGTTGCAATGAGGTGCCGGAGCAACAGGGTGCGCTTGCCGGCGTCGACCTCGATGGCGCGCTGCTCGATGAGCTCGGCTTCGGGCATGGATCCGCCGTCGACGTTGATGCGTGTCGGCTCGTGCAGCGATTGCTCGGCCAGCACCTGTACGGCCGGCGGGAACGTGGCCGAGAACATGAGCGTCTGCTTTTGCGCGGGCAGTAGCGCGAGCACCCGCGCGAGCTCGTCGGCGAAGCCAAGGGAAAGCAGGCGGTCGGCTTCGTCGAGCACGAGCACCTCGATCTCGTGCAGCTGGAGAGCGCCTTGCTCCACGAGATCCAGCAAGCGGCCGGGGGTGGCGACCACCAGATCCACGCTGCCGCGCAACGCCTGGATCTGCGGCACGATCGAGCCGCCGCCGACCAGCACGGTGCTGGAGAGCGCCACGGGAAGATGCGTGCCGTAGCGCTCGATGGCCTTGCCCACCTGCTGCGCGAGCTCGCGCGTCGGCACCAGCACCAGCGCCCGGAGCCGCCGCGGCGCGAGCTCGCGGATTGCGGCGAGACGCTGCAGGATCGGCAGCAGGTAGGCCGCGGTCTTGCCCGAGCCGGTGCGGGCAGAGGCCCAGACGTCGCCGCCGGCGAGAACGGCCGGTATCGATGCAGTCTGCACCGGGGTGGGTTCGCGCCAGCCCAGGTCGGTGGCGATGCGAGTCATGGTGACGTCGAGTCCGAGGGCAGCGAAAGGCACCGCGGCTCTATAGCAAGTGGTACGGTCCTGCGGGTGACGCAGCGCGCTTCCATCGTTGGGCTGTTGGCCATCTGCGGATTCCTCTGGAGTCAAGGCTGCGGCGCCGCCGAACCGGCTGGAGATCTCGCTGCTGGCGCCGACGCGTCCTCCAGCACCAGCTCCAGCGGGGGCGGCTCGAGCAGCAGCTCGTCGGGCAGCGCCGCCGAACTCGATGCCGGCGTCGGCGAGCCCTGTGAGGGCACCTGCCAGGCCACCACGCTCACCGTGACTCTCGGCGCGAACACGGGGACGTTCGACCGCGTGCAGTTTGGCTTCACCGGCAGCACCGAGCTCCACCTGGAAGCGCATCGGGGCGGCGATTCCGCCTGCCCGCAGGAAGGTTCGCCTACGCCGGACTTCACCCTGGTGCTCGACGTGCCGCGCACCGGCACCAGCGCGCCGATCACCCGCGACGACGGCCTGTCCGTGGGCTTTCTGGATTTCTCCGGAGCGATCGATCCGGAGCTGCCCCCGGCCAAGGTCATCGTGGCCACGCTCACGCCGGTGGCGTCGACACGTGCCGGCGACGATCCCGTGTACGCGTTCGACCTGCGTGCCGAGTTCGCGCAGGGCGCAGTCATCGACGGCCACGGATTCGCGCGCCACTGCGACTCGCTCGACGAGCTCCCTTGACTCCCTTCACGCGCACGGCGCTGGAGAATCCGCATATGCTGCCGGCATGTCGAACAAACAGACGCTCGAAGAGTACGCCGAAGAGATCCGCGCCGACCTGAAGGTGCCCCGTCAAAGCGAGCTGTTCGCACACGCGGTCGAGGCGGGCTATCTCGCGGCTCGTGCCGATGGCACCGTCGACGCCGGCGAGCGCGGCGTGCTCATCAAAGCGGTCGGCATGCTGAGCCAGGGCGCCGTCATCGAGTGGGAAGTCGAAGCCCTGCTCGACGAGTGCGAGGCGCGCGCAAGCAGAGACGGCGCGGACGACCGCGCCACGCAGATCGGCGAAGCCTTGAAGGAGCTGGGCCACGCGGAGGCCGGCTTGCTGGTCGCCGCATTCGTGGCGCGCGCCACCAACGGCGTCG
>JAYUXI010000046.1:0-5426 GCA_043753085.1 Myxococcales bacterium
GGACCAGCCTCTGCCTCTTCCAGCGTGGTGCTGCGGCCCGGCGGCAAACCCGTGCCGCCGAGGTGTTTCTGCCCGTGCCAGAACTGCCACAAGCCGAGCGCCATGCCGGCGCCGGCGGCGAGAAAGCCGATGGGAAGCACGCGGTCGGGGCGGTCTGCGAGCGTGCCGCACACGATGGGAGAGAACAGGGCTCCCAGGTTGATGCCCATGTAGAAGATGGTGAACGCGCCGTCGCGGCGGGCATCGCCCTCGCGGTAGAGGCCGCCGACCATGGTCGAGATGTTGGGCTTGAAAAAACCGTTGCCAGCGATCAGCAGGCCAAGCGCGAAGTGCAGCAGCGACGGCACCGACAGCGCGAGCTGGCCGAGCGCCATGAGGATGCCGCCGATGAAGACGGCTTTGCGACGCCCGAGGAACTTGTCCGCGAGGTAGCCGCCGAGCAGCGGCGTGAGATACACCAGACCCGTGTAGATGCCATACATCTCCAGGGCATCGTCTTCGCTCCGCTTGAAGTTCTTGGTGAGGTACAGCACCAAGAGCGCGCGCATGCCGTAGTACGAGAAGCGCTCCCACGCTTCGGCGCCGAACAGCGTGAAGAGCCCGCGCGGGTGGCCTTCTTCCTGCTTTTCCGGGCTCGGGGTAGCTACGTCTGACGTGGTCGCGCTCATTGCTCGGTCAAAGCATGGAGCCGGCGCGAGCACAATCGTGCGATGCTGGCGTCGCGACGAAGCGTTGCGTGGCGGTGGCCGGCATCCATCATCGGCCGGACAAGACGTTGCTGGTGTCCTGGCTGGTGAGTCGTTACGGCCTGACACCGTTCTGCGAGCTCCGCGCGCGGGTCGATGAGGCGCTGCTCCGACTCGGGCGTACCGTGCGCTCCGCGATGGGCTCACGCCCGGGTGACGACCAGGCCCTTGAGGTAGGCGTCCTCCCCGAATGGCGGCGGAAAGTCCGCTGCATCCGGTCGGTCCTTTATGCCCACCAGCTGGATCTTCGCACGCGCAGCGCCCTCGGACAGTTGCTTGCGAAACCGCAGGCGCGGGGTCTTGCGGTGGTTGGTGAAGGCGAGCAGCTGTCCGCCGGGGGCGAGCACACCGAGCGCCAGGCCGGCGAGCTCGATCCAGCCGCCGTCGGCCGTGGAGAATCGATGTTTTTTCGTGGTGGAGTACGCCGGCGGATCGCACACGACGAGGTCGAAGCGTTCGCTTTTGCGCTGCATGCGCGCCAACCAGGCAAAGACGTCTTCGGCGACGAGCGTGTGCTTGTCGGGATCCCACAGGCCGGCTTCGAGGAAGTTCTCGCGCGCTCGCTCCAGCGCCACGGCGGATGCGTCGACGCTGACGGTGCGGATGGCGCCGCCGCGCGCGGCCGCCACGCTGAACAGCGACGTGTACGAAAACAGGTTGAGCACCGACCTGCCGGCAGCCTGCGCCGCGACCCAGGCGCGGTTGGCGCGCTGGTCGAGGTAGATTCCGGTGGCCAGGCCATCGCCGAGCTTGGTGCGCACCGGCAGGCCTTCTTCGAGGACGATCAGCGGATCCGGCGCAGCGACTCCGCGCACCGGTGTGGTGGGCGATAGATCGTCGCGGCGGGTCGAAACCAGCACGTTGGCCTGCTTCGGGCGCACCACCTGGTAGACGCCGCGAAACTGCTCGGCGAGCACGTCGAGCACGCGGGCGCGGCGTGCCGGATCGGCGAAGGCGCCGTCTTCGCCGTAGAACTGGGCCACGACGTGGGCCCCGTACACGTCCACCGCCAGCTCGGGCAGGCCGTCGCCGCCCGCGTGCACGAGGCGGTAGGTCTCGGTGCGACGCGCCAGATCATGCAGATCCGGACGGCCGAGCCAGTACCGCTTGGTGGCCGCGGCCCGCAGCCGTTCGCGCAGCGTCGCCTCGTCGTCGTAGACGGACGCGGGATCCGGCTGACCGGCGAGCCAGGCACGGAACTCCTCCGGCACGGGCGCCTCGAAGCGCAATGTGCGGCGGCCTTCGAGCGGAATCTGCAAGCGTGCAGAGTGCAAGCACAACCGGGGCGCGGGCGCGCCGCCGTACCAGACGTCACCCACGATGGGCGCACCCGCACCTTGCAGCTGCACCCGCGCCTGGTGCGTGCGGCCGGTCTCGAGCGTGAGCTCGAGGAGCGTGCGTTCGCCGCGACGCTCGAGGGGCAACACGTGTGTGATGGCGAGCTCGGCCTTGCCGTGACTGGTGACCCTCCGGCGCGCCGCGGACGAAGCCGCATGGGGAACCGCCGCCAGCCGGTCGGTGAGCGTGCGCGCGCCGCCGCGCCAGCCGGTGACGAGCGCGAGGTAGCTCTTTTGCACCTGCCGCGCCTCGAACGCCGCGGCGATGGGCGCGTTGAGCGCGCGATCTTTCGTGTAGAGCAACAGGCCACTGGTGGCTTGATCGAGCCGCTGGTGCACGCCCAGGTAGACCGGTCCGGCGCCACGCGCGGCCAGGTGCCGGCGCAGGCGCGCGGGCACGTCGTCGGCTTGGGCGGGATCGGCAGCTTGCGACGGCACGAACGCTGGCTTGTCGACGACGACGAGCGCGTCGTCCTCGAAGACGATCCAGGCCGGATCCCAGTCTTGAAACCAATCCACGGGACGACTCTTACTCGGCGGCGAGTGCTTCTGATATCCCGCTCGGCGGTGCGCTGCCTTTCGCGGTGGCCTCGAGATCGTGGCTGCTGGGATCATCGGGCTGCGGCAACGTGCCGGAGCTGCGCAGCGACATGGGCTCCTCGGGGGCGCCGTGCTCGATGCGGTCGAGCCCGCGCTTGTGCATCACGAGCGTGCCCTCTTCGAGGTAGCGGTCGCGCCCGACGGTGACCTGCACGCGCATCGGCACGCGGTAACAGCGCGGCGCCTCGACGAAACGAACCCGACGCGCCGCTACGTCCAGCACCGGGATCTCTTTCACCGCATCGTCGAGGCGAGAAAACATGGGCGACAGATCGTATCGAAACGTGTGCTTTACACGTTCCACGCCGGCGGCAGCGAGCTGCGGTTGCGGCATGACCATGCCGCGGTGGCGGTAGTGCAAGATCGTGACGGCACGGCGTGCGCCCGCCGCAGGGTTGAGGAAGTCGTCCCGCTCGGACAGCGATTCGTCGAAGCTTTCCTTCGCGGTGGCCACGATGTCGCGACCGGGCAGTCGGCGCGCCGGGGCCCGAAACCGTGCGATGCGCTCGGCGTAGAAATGCCGCACGCGGCCGCTGATCCACACGCGGCCAATCTCCTTGAAGCGATCGCGGAAGGCATACGACACGCCGGCGATGAGCATCAGGAAAAACACGCTGGAGCCGATTCGCTCCGCACTTGCTGCGCGCGAGGTGATCCAGAACTGCATGGCGAAGGCGGCCGCTGCCGCGAAGACGCCGGCGATGGCCGCCACCGCATGGTTGATCTGGTCTGCGACCTGCACGTGCTCGCAGTCGAGGAAGAGCACTTCCTGGAAGTGTTTCTTCAGCTGGCTGGCGCGCTCGAGGTATCGCTCTTGCGCGGCCAGCACCTCGGGATCGGCGTAGACGTAACGCGCGGACCGACGGTGTGCCAGCTCTGCTTCGAGCAAGGTGGCGGCGGCACACTCGGCGTCTTGCACCGACGGCGCCAGCTCCTCGGCCTGGGGCGCGCGCGAGGACGAAGCCGCCACGAGCGAGCGTTCGACGCCCGCGAGGAACTCGAGCAAGCGCACGCTCAGGTACTCGTCGGCCAGACGCCGCTCGCGGCGAAGCGCGGCGGGCTCTCCGGCGACGGGCTCGAGCAGCTCGTCCCGCGCTTCGCCCATCCACTTGGCGGCTGCTTCGACCGAAGCCGTGAGGTCGAGCGGCCCCACCGCGCCGGGCACGACCAGCGAGGCAGCCAGACGGCACGTGCGCGCGAATGCTTCGCTCTCGCGGGTGAGACGCTGCGCGTGCGCCAGCACGGTGCGCCGGAGCGTGTCGATGGTGACGGCGCTGTGGCGCATTTCGTCGGCGCTGCCGCCGTCGAGCCGGGCGAAGCTTTGCAGGTGATCCCACGGCGAGTGGCGCACGAAGGCCTGCGACGGAATCGCGAACTCGACGTCGATGCAGTACGGCAGCGGGCCGGCCAGCGGCAGCGGCACGGTGACCGTCCACTCGGCTCGCGAGGCGTCGTGGATGCCGAGACGGACGGGGCTGGCGGGAGGGCTCTTGGACAACGGATCGGGGGAAGCGGTGTGGCGCGACGAGCGAAACGTCACTCGTGCGTCACACAAACGTCACAGCGTACACTGCCCCTGCAATGCCCGATGCGCAAGCGGTATCCCAGGCGTTTCGCGGGCATCCAGCCGGAACTCGAGCGCCCGAACGGCGCCGCCGGGCTCCGTGCAGAGCGCGGCGGCGGGGTAACTCACATCGAGAGGCCGCCATCGACGTCGATGCAGCGACCATCGAAGTAGTCGCACTCGAGCACGAACTTCACCGCGAGCCAGATGTCCTCCGGGACGCCGATGCGGGCGACGGGGATGTTGGCCACGAGGGTCTCGCGGGCCTTCTGGTTCATGCCCTGCGTCATCGGGGTCTCGATCATGCCGGGGGCGACGGCGCCGACGCGGATGCCGAACGGCGCGAACTCGCGGGCCCAGGTGAGCGTATTGGTGGCGAGCGCCGACTTGGCCGCCGAGTAGTTCGACTGGCCGCGGTTGCCATGACGCGCGATGCTCGAGATGTTGACGATGACGCCGGGCTTCTGGCCGGTTTCGACCATCTTCGCGACGGTGTCGCGCACCAGCATGGTGGCGCCGGTCAGGTTCACGGCGATGACCGCATCCCACATCTCTTTGCTGAGCTTCTTCACGGCGCCGGTCTCGCGATCCTTCTTCACGAGCAAGCCGTCGCGCAGGATGCCGGCGTTGTTGACCAGGCCGTTGAGACCGCCCATCGACTCATGCGCCCATTCCACGAACTCGCCGACCTCGGCCTCGTTCGCGACGTCGAGCTTGCGGGTAAAGATGTTGCCCTTGCCGGCTTCTTTCACCTCGGCGAGGCCTGCTTCGTTCACGTCGCCGACGGCGACCTTGGCGCCCGCTTGGGCGAGGCGTTCTGCGAAGTGCCGGCCCATGCCCTGTGCGCCGCCGGAAATGATGATCTTGAAGTCGGACAGTTTCATGCCGCCGGCTCTAGAGCGGCAGGGGGCGTCCGCGCAAGCCCCCGCTACCAGGAAATCCAGCCGAAGCGGGTCGCCGTGGCGAGCGCCGCGACGGCGAAGCCGATCTCGACGAACACTGCGGCGGCCCGCCGCAAAAGCCGCAGCGACAGTACGATCAGCGAGCCCGTCACCACGGAGATGGGCAGCCCGGTGTGCGAAGCCAGGAACTTCATGGCGTCGCCGACGGCGCCATGCGCCAGCCAGTGCTGCCCGGCGTGCGCCAAGGTCGGGTTGTTCCAGAGGCCACCCATCGCAG
>JAYUXI010000047.1:0-12819 GCA_043753085.1 Myxococcales bacterium
TTCGCGCGATGTCGGCGGCGCGCCTCGGGTACCAGGACACCGATCGGAACGGACGCCAGCGCGCGCCGCGCGTCGCGAACACGGAAAATGGCACGCCCCGGTTGCTTGTCTCTGCGGCACGTGCAGTCGAAAGGATCGCGATGAAGCTTCGGCAGCCGCTCGGGTGGCTCCGGAAGCGGCAGTTTCCCGAGCGCGTGCTTCATGGCGATCTCCCAGGCCGAAACAGAGCTCACGTACCGATCGTCGTCGGCAAAAGCCACGCCATGATGCCGCCCTCTCCGCGATTGTCGATGCGCATGAGGAACGCGAGACACTCGATGGTGACGACGAACAGCGGCGACCACGCGATCAGCGAGACCGTGCCGAGCGCGTCGTCACGCAGCTGCGGAAAGTGGCCATGTCGCGCCGGGACAGCACCGAGCGGCGCCGCTGAAAAGTGGAAGGCGTTTGACAGCGCCGCGTCCTGGGGCGACGCTTCCAACGTGGCATATTTCAGACTCGCGGCGGTACTGAGTGTGGCTTCGATCGTGGGATGCATCGGCGACGATCCCCGCGTAGTCGTGGATCCTGTCCCCGTTCCAGACGTCGATGGGGGCGAGCCGGCCGTTGACCCAGGACAAAACCTCACGGACGCGGCCGCCGGCGCGGACTCGAACGAGCCAAGTGCCGATGCCGATGCCGGGTGGGACGGCGAGCTGCAGCGTGGCAACAAGTGGGTGTTCTTGTCGAACGCGCCACACCCCGCCACGGAAGCCAAGAACGCGGATGAAATCTGCACGAGCGAGATCCGGCGACGGAAACCCAGTGCGAGCGCCATTGGCTGGATCGCCATCGAAGGGTTGAGCCCGACGCTGCGCGTGGGTGGCTACGTCGGACCGCGCCATCTGCCGCGCGGTACGCTCGTCTTTCGCAACCTCGCCGACCTCACGTTGTCGGGTCCGCAGCGACCCATCATCGAAAGTGTGGACAGGGTGGTGGAGGGCCGCGGCCCCGTATGGACTGGCCTGCAGACCAATGGGGATCCTTCGGGTAAGGACTGTGACAAGTGGGTCACGGGCACGGACACGACGGGAGTGGCGACGGTGGGCGCCATCGCGGCGCTTGGCCCCGATTGGGTCAACAAGCCGCAGGAAAGCAAGTGCGGCGGAACTGCACACCTGATCTGCATCGAGCAATAGCGCGCGCCTGCATCGCGACCCTCGGGCGGATGTCGGCCTTGGGGCAGCGATGGGCTCGGGCAGTCAAACGCCCGCGGTGCCGCTCAGCGAGCCGTGCGCTTGCTCGCGGGCGGGAGCAGGTAGCCGGCGGGACCTTCGCTGTTCCAGAAGCGGCGCAGTCGCGTCAGCGGCACGCTCTGCACGTCGTGCCGGAAGATGCGCGCGGCCTCCGCGACGATCGGCACGAGCTCGAGAGTGGTAGGCGTCAGGTAGAAGTCCATCCAGCCGAGGTCGACGCGCGATTCTCGATCGTCTTCGCGCTGGCCGATCGCGAGCGGCATGCCGTGGGCGTCGAGCTCGGGATCCGCGACCTTCTTGCGGACGGTGAGCTGGTGGTAAGGCGGCTCCTCTCCCGCGTCACGGAGCAGATCGCGCGCGTCCAGGCGGACACCAGTGCGCAGGTCGATGGTGACGCCGACCACGCCGTCACTCGGGTGCATGCCTCCGCCGTCGAAGTCGTACTCGCTGCGGAGGGACACGAGACGCTCGTCGAGAAGTGTAATCTGCACGGTTTTTTCGAGGTAGAGCCCCTCGCGGCCGCTGTGGTCGCGACAGAGAAGCCGGTAGCCCTTCGCCGACACGTCGCATTGCTTTCCCGAGTCGCCGCAGCTGTCGCCCGCGGGGGCGGTGTAGGGCGCGGCGTGCTCGAGGGCCTGATGCTCGGGGGACAGGAGCGCGTCGAGCCGTTCTTCGAGCGCGGGATCTGCGAGCCCCACCAGCTCCACGGAGCGAACGAGCACGCGGCAGCTGCGGCCGATGCGATCCGAGAACGTGCGGCGGAACGAACGCGGCCGGCCAGCCGCGATCCGCGTGAGCGCGATGGGCGCGCTGGCCGCGCTGGGCGCGCTGGCCGCGGTCCAGGTGCCGGTCCACGTGGAACCCCCGGGAGGACTCGCGAAGGAAAGGTGCCCGGTGACCCGCGCGAAGGTGCCGATTCCGACCCGTTCGTCGAAGCCGTCGCCCTGCTGCACGAGCTCGAGGGCCTCGCCGATGGCCTGGTAGAAGTAGGTGCCGCTGCACGCTTTCGAATCGCAGTGTAGGCGCACGAGCACCGGCTTGCCCGCCACGGAGCCCTCGTACACGTGGGGCCCCGGCACGCGAGACGGCGGTACGGTCGTAGCGGTGGGCGAAGCGGGTACCAGCGACGCCACGGACGCGGGCTCCCCACGGGGCGAGCCCCCATGATCGCACGCGGTCAGAGTACCCAGAACCAGATGCAGCGGAATCGCGCGTCTCACGAAGGGATGGGAACGCCACGGCAGCCCCCGTGATTCCGGCGCGCTGCCGGGGTCGCTGTCATAATCTGGGGGATGTACTCGGACCCTCTCCTCGTTCGCGGCGCGTAGGTGAATCAAGCCAGTTTTCGGGCCAAGGCGGAGGAGCAAGGCGTTGAATCTTGGGGCAGCGTTCGGCGGTTGGGGTCGGCGGTACGGTGCTACAGCGGCGCGTGTCGCGTGACAGGTACTGCCGCAGCGGGCATATTCTAGCGGGATCCGCGGCATTTTTCGGCGCCTTTCGGCTGTTACGGGCAGAACCCGCGGCCTTGCAGCGCAACGCCATCAGACGCGTCTCGGCGCAGCCGCGCGAAGCCGCGCGATCACGCCATGTCGGCGGCGCGCCACAGGTACCAGGACGCCACCGATCGGAACGGACGCCAGCGCTCGCCGCGCCTCGCGAACTCGTCGGCCGTGGGCAGAGCGGGCAGCCGGAACAACTTCTGAAATCCTTTGCGCAACCCGTAGTCACCGAACGACAGCACGTCGGGCCGACCGAGCGAGAACATGAGCACCATCTCGACCGACCATGGGCCGATGCCGCGCACGCGGGACACGAGCTCGATCAACGTCTCGTCGGAGAGATCCTCCGCTGCCTCGAGCGTCGGGAGCTCACCGGCCACCGCCTTGGCCGACAGATCTCGCATCGCCGCGAGCTTGCTGCGCGACAGCCCACACGCGAGGATCGCGTCGTCCGTCAGGGACGCCGTGTCCTCTGCACGCAGGCCACGTGGGTACGCGGCCTTCACCCGCGCGAAAATGGTGGCGGCCGCTTTGCCGGTGAGCTGCTGGTACACGATGGACCGCGCGAGCGCCTCGAACAGGCTGGCCGGACGTTTCACCTCCAGCCCGCACGGACCCACCCGCGCGATGTGCCGCCCCAGCGCGGGATCCGCGAGCGCCAGCTGCACGCAAGAATCGATCACCACGCCTTCGAGCGCGAGCAAGCGCACCTTGGTGGCCACGCCGCCCGGCGCGGAAAAGCCGCCCAACCTGCCGCCCTCGCCGAGTACGCGATGACACGGCACGAGGAGCGGCCAGGGGTTCTTTGCCATGGCCGTGCCCACGGCGCGCGTCGCTCCGGGACTTCCTGTGAGCGCGGCGAGTTGCATGTAGGATACAGTAGATCCCGCAGGTACCTGGCGCAGCGCGCGGTACACCTTCGCGTGAAAAGGCGGCACGCCTTCGAAGTCGAGCTCGACATGGTCGAACGCTTGCGGCGTGCCAGCGAGATGCAGGATCACGAGATCGATGGCGCGCTGCACGGAATCGACCGGCGTCGCGTCGCCCGGCGGCAGAACTCCGCCCGGCAGCAGGAAGCGTTGCACGCCGCGCTCCGTCCAGGCGACGTACGCGCGGCCGAAGCGAGTTGCAAACGTGGCCGAAGGCATCGCTTGCGTACGTAGCGCGAAATGACCCGTGGCACCGAATTCTCACCCGCTGCGGAAAACGAACGGGCAGGATCCGCGCCCATGAAGGCGCTCTTGCGGCACACCTCCCACGCGATCGTCGCGCTTGTCTTGTTCGGTTGCAAGACCCCCGACCCGCAGCCCGCGCAGCCGATCCGCGCCGCAACGCTCCCCGTCGTGCCGACTGCGCCCACGCTCGCCTGGCCGCACCAGCCCGCGGCGCCGGCGCGATCCGCCAAGGGCATGGTCGTGACCGACGAAGGGAAGGCCACGCAGGTGGGACGCGACGTGCTCGCCAAAGGCGGCAACGCCATCGACGCAGCCGTGGCCGTGGCCTTCGCTCTCGCCGTCACGTTCCCCACCGCCGGCAACATCGGCGGCGGGGGTTTCGCGGTCATCAGCAAGGGCACGGACGTGCGCGCGCTCGACTTCCGCGAAACGGCGCCCGCCAAGGCCACCCGCGACATGTTCCTCGGCAAGGACGGCAAGCCGATCCAGAACTCGCACACCGGCATCAGATCCGTCGGTGTGCCGGGCAGCGTGGCGGGTCTCTACGAGATGCACGTGACGTTCGGCAAGACGCCGTGGGCCGAGCTGCTCGCTCCCGCGATCCGTTTCGCCAAGGAGGGGTTCGAGGTCGACGACGCCTTCCTGGACACCATCACCAAGGCCGAGAAGACCCTCGCCAAGCATCCGGCCAGCGCGGCGCTGTTCTTGCCCGGCGGCAAGCCACCCGCCAAGGGAACCCGCTTCACGGACGCGCCGCTCGGGACGCTGCTCGAGCGCATCGCGAAGGACGGTCCGAAGGGCTTCTACGCAGGCAAGAATGCGCAGGCCATCGCCGCGCAGATGAAAGCCGAGGGCGGACTCCTGACCGCCGCCGATCTTGCGGGCTACAAGGCCAAGTGGCGCGAGCCGATCTCGTTCACGTACCGCGGCCAGCGCGTGGTCTCGATGCCGCCGCCGTCGTCGGGCGGGATCACGCTGGCCATGATGGCGCACATCCTGGAAGGCTACGATCTCGCGGCGTCGGGGTTCCAGTCCACCGAATCATTGCACTATACATTCGAAGCGATGCGTCGCGCCTTTGCGGCACGCAACACCCGGCTGGGCGATCCGGACTTCGTGAAGATGCAGGTGGGCGAGCTGATGTCGAAAGAATGGGCCGACGCGCAGCGCGCCACCATCGACAAGACCAAGGCCACGCCGTCCTCGGCCATCCAAACGGCTGGCGCAGCGAGCGGAGTGGGCCCGCACACCACCCACTTTTCCGTGGTCGACGCCGAAGGCAACGCCGTGGCGCTCACCACCACCGTGAACCATTGGTTCGGCAGCGGCGTCACCGTGAAGGATGGCGGCTACGTGCTCAACAACGAGATGGACGACTTCGCGTCGGTTCCAGGCGCGGCCAATGCGTTCGGGCTCGTGCAGGGCGAAGCCAACGCAGTCGCGCCAGGCAAGCGCATGCTCTCGTCGATGTCGCCCACCCTCGTGTTCGACGACGCAGGCGCGGCGCGGCTGGTGCTCGGCGCAGCGGGTGGTCCCACCATCATCACCGCGGTCTTCCAGGAAATGTCCGCGGTGCTCGACTACCGCCTCTCGATCGCCGACGCCGTCCGCGCGCCGCGCTTCCACATGCAGCACATGCCCGACTCGGTGATCTTCGAGAAGGGCGGGCTCCTGCAGGGCACACTCGACGCGCTGAGGGCGGCCGGCTACGACATGAAGGAGCGCGAGCACCTCGCCGACGCGCCCGGCATCGGCCGCGCCGGCGCCGAGTGGCACGGCGTGGCCGACCCGCGTCGGCTCGGAGGCCTGGCGGCCGGACCCTAGCGCGCCACGTTGGCGGCGAGCACGTGCGCCAGGCGATCGAACACGAGCGCGAACACCGCCATCACCGCCAGACCGCGCACCGGCGCCAGCAGCGACTGCAGCTGCGCCGGTGACGCCGCCTTGGCCACCAGCGCGAACGCCAGCTCGAGGACGAACGACGCCGCGAGGATCGGCGCGCCGAGGGTTAAAGCGAGCGTGATCGACGACGTGAGCTTGTGCGCCACCGACTGGATCAGACCCGCGACCACAGGCGGCGCGAGCAGCAGCGACAGCACGCGCGACGGGCCGCCGCCGAGCAAGAAGAAGGTCGATGCGAGCAGCCCGAGCAGCGTGCCCGATGGCCCGGTGCGTCCCTCGATCAAGGGCACTTGCACGTCGCCTTGCGAGCCACGCAAGTTGTCGGCGAGGCCGCCGGCCATGGTGGCGGCCCACAGCGGGATCGCAGCGCCCAGCGCCGGCGGCAGACCGATCACCACCTGCGCCAGCATGCGCAAAGGCCACGGCACGCTCTCGTCGAGGCCGCCCGCGATCGGCACGAGCGCAGGGAAGATGGTGAGCGCCATCACCAGCGAGAGCGTGCCGCGCACCGGTGCTGGCAACGCTTTCAACCCGAACGCAGGCACCAACACCACGGTCGGCGAGACGCGCGCCCACGCCAGGCCGATCCCCTCGAGATCCCATCCCGCGTCGTGCGCGGCTCGCGCGATGGACTGCAGGAGCGATGAGTCGAGCGCCACGCGGACGTTCCTACGCGACTCCCGCGTGCCGGTGTGCGCGAAAACGTACCTCGGCGTGGGGGCTGACGCAGACGGTGCCCGTGCTATGTCTGCCGTGCCGGCGCAACGGCCGAGGTCTGCCTCGCCGTAGTTTGCGCCGACTTTCTGGAGGAATTTTTCATGGCTCTCGATCAATCCGCATTTCTGCTCATGACCGGCGCGCTCGCTGCCGGCGGCGTCGGCGGTTACTACGCGCACCAGCAAGGCTGGATTGGCAACGACCACGCCACGCAGGCCGTCTCCGTTCCGGAGCCCATGGTGGCCGAGCGCACCGACGCCGGCGCGCTTTCCGCGGCCCAGGCCGCCGCCGTGCAACCGGTGATGACTGCCGCTCCGTTGCCGCTCTGCGACGACTCGCAGGGTACCGCGGGCGAATGTCCGGCGCCGGGCATGCCCACCGACGAAGGCGGCTGCGGCACGTTCATCATCACCCGCTGCCAGGACTTCAAGGCGTCGCTCAAGCCGCGCGTGGCCGAGGCGGCCGTGAGCTGCCTGCGTGACTTGAAGCCGACCGAGCGCTGCGACAAGAATCGCGTGAACCTGTGCGGCCACCTGGCGCTCACCAACGCCTGCATGGAGCCCGTTTCGACGCCGGCTGCGGCGTCCTCCGGAACCGTCACCACCGCCGCGGCGAATACGCCTCCTGCAGCGGGAAGCGTGGCCGCACTGTGCGAGAGCATCGTCAAGGCTGCGGGTACGTCGCGCACCGGGCCAACCCTTGCAGACTGCAAGCAAACCCTGTCCGGCATGAACGACACGGGCCGCCTCCGCATGGCCGCATGCATGCAGAAGAACTGGAGCACCAAGGGCTTGCTCGGCTGCGAAGCCATCGACCCCACCAAGCCCACCTGAGCGAGTGTGTTTGGGTTGACCGAGAGGGGCAGGGCGGGTCAAGTGTCCGCCATGCCCTTCGATCTTTCCGTGGTCGGCCAAACCACCGAGCCCAAGCCGTTCACCTACGCCTGGAAAGACGTCGTCTTGTACGCGCTCGGATGCGGCGCCAAGAAAGACGAACTGGACTACCTGTACGAGGGCAAAGGTCCGCACGTGCTGCCCACGTTCGCCGTGGTGCCGACCTTCGCGCCCATGTTCGACGTGCTGTCGAAGTCCGGCGGCGACTTCAGCATGGTGGTGCACGGCGGCCAGAAGGTGCAGCTGCACCGGCCGATCCCGCACGAGGGCACGCTGCACACCACGGCCACGTGCCGCGCCATCTACGACTTGCGCAAGTTCGCCACCGTGGTGGTCGACACGCAAACCAAAGACGAAGCGGGCGCGGTGCTGTTCGGCACGTCGTGGACCATGATCTTTCGCGACGCCGGCGGCTTCGGCGGTAGCGCGCCGCCGCCGCGGTCCGAGCACCCCACGCCGAAGGTGCCGAGGGATCGCGCCGCCGACTTCACCGTCGAAGAAGCCACGTCGCCCGAGCAGGCTCTCCTGTATCGCCTCTCCGGTGACACCAATCCGCTGCACGCCGATCCGGCGTTTGCCGAACGCGTTGGTTTCCCGCAGGGCCCCATCCTGCACGGGCTCTGCACGTACGGCTTCGTGCTGCGGCATCTCGCCAAGGGCATGCTCCGAGGCAACGCGGCGAGGGTCCGTGCGTTCGAGGCGCAGTTTCGCCGGCCGGTGTGGCCAGGCGACACGCTCGTCACCCAAGGCTGGGCCCTCGACGACGCGAAAGTCGCGCTCGCCGTGACCGTGAAGGGAACCGGCGATGCCGTGCTAGGCAGTGCCTGGGCCGAGCTCACCCCTGCCTGACCCGGCGGCCTCGCATCGCGGGGCAAACCCGCGCTCGCCTGGGGCGGACACCAAAGGAAACCAAGATGAAAAATACCGGAATCGTCATCGTCGCCGCCAAACGCACCCCCTTCGGAGCCTTGCAGGGTGCACTCAAATCGATGTCCGCCAACGATCTCGGCGCCGTGGCCGCAAAGGCCGTGCTCGAAGCGTCCGGCATCGACAAGGAGAAGATCGGCCACGTCATCTTCGGCAACGTCCAGCAGACCAGCGTCGACGCCATCTACGGCGCACGTCACGTCGGTCTCAAGGCGGGCCTGCCGGTCGGCATCCCCGCGCTCACCGTGAATCGCCTTTGCGGCTCGGGCTTCCAGGCCGTGGTGAGCGGAGCCGAGCAGCTGCTCATGGGCGAGGCCGAGGCCGTGCTGGTCGGCGGCACCGAGAACATGACCCAGGCGCCGCACGTGCTACGCGGCGCCCGTGACGGCTGGGCGTTCGGGCGCGCGCCCGCAGTCGAAGACTCGCTGTTCGCGTCCCTCAACGACACGTACTGCAACACGCCGATGGGCATGACGGCCGAGAACCTCGCCGCCAAGTACGAGATTTCCCGCGCACAGTGCGACGACTACGCCCTCGGCAGCCAGCAGCGCTGGGCCGCCGCGAACGAGCAGGGCTTCTTCAAAGCCGAGCTCGCGCCGGTGGATTTGATCACCAAGAAGGGCACCACGACGTTCTCGATCGACGAGCACCCGCGCCCGCAGACCACGAAGGAAGGTCTCGCCAAGCTGCCCACCGTCTTCAAGAAGGACGGCGTGGTCACCGCCGGCAACGCGTCCGGAATCTGTGACGGCGCCGCCGCGCTTCTCCTCGTCACCGAAGCCTTCGCCAAGGCGCACGGCCTCACGCCCCTGGCGCGCGTCGTATCGTGGGGCATCACCGGCGTCGAGCCCACGCTCATGGGCATCGGCCCTGCCACCGCCATCCAGCAGGCGCTGAAGCGCGCCGACAAGAAGCTCGCCGACATGGATCTCGTCGAGGTCAACGAGGCATTCGCGCCGCAGTACCTCGCGGTCGAAAAGGAGCTCGGTCTCGACCGCGCCAAGACCAACGTGAACGGCGGCGCCATCGCCCTCGGTCACCCGCTCGGCGCCAGCGGCGCCCGCATCACCGCGCACCTCGTCCACGAGCTCCAGCGCCGGGGCGGCAAGTTCGCCGTCGGCAGCGCCTGCATCGGCGGCGGGCAGGGCATCGCCATCGTGCTCGAGCGCGCGTGACCAGGCTCCGTGAGCGAGCGCACTGGCTCGAACCGACTCCGTAGGACGCCGCGCCACGATCCGCTTCTTCCTGGCGTGGCCAGAGCCTGAGGACTCGCCTCCTATTTGCATGAGGTATGCACAAGGTTCGGGTGCATGCCAGCGCGAGCTCGACGGCCCGATGTTCACGGATCATCTCACCAAAGGCTTGGAGCAGTCGGTTGGTTCGCTCGACTCGTGTGTTGGGCAGCGCCCCGTACCAGAGGCGTCCCTGCCCCCGCTGCGATCCCAGAACAGGATCTTGATTCGATCGCCGCCGATGAAGACAATGACGAAGAGGTCGCCGGCGCGCGGCGTCGTCCGCACGAGCGCGGCGTCGCTCGAGATAAATCCGCGCTCGCGACACCGGGCTCCTCGGACTCCACCGCCACGACGCCAAGCATTCCGCCCTTGCCCGGCACCCTCCGTCATACGTCCATGCTCGTACGGCGAGCTCTCGTCGACGGTGGTTGATTGCTCGACAAGCGCGTACTCAGTGGTGAAGGTGTTCGACATCGGAGTACTGAAGGATGTGAACGCAAAAAATAGTGAGTGCGTCCGATCGTCGCGCGCAGGTCGTTTACGCACGTTCGTGCTGGCGGCTTTCGCAACGACGAGCGTGCGCGCTGTTCAGCCTGCCACGTTCCAGCATGCAGTATGCATCGAAGCGCGGAGTGGCCGACGCTCCAGCTCTGGCGCGGATGCGCGAGCTCGCGGCCGAGTACCCTCGTTACGGACTACCGCCGCATTCGCATCTTCCTCGGCCGCGACGGCCACCGCATGGGCGTCGACCGCGCGCACCGGCTGTGGCGTGTCGCACGCCTGCAAGTGCCGCGCAAACGGCCGCGACGACGCATCGCCTCGAGTCGTCCGCGGCCGACGCCGCCGGTCGGCCCGAACCACGTGTGGGCTTACGACTTCGTGTTCGACAGCTGCGCCGACGGCAAGCAGCTGAAGAGCCTCACTGTCATCGACGAGGTCACGCGTGAGTGCCTTGCGATCGATGTCGCTGGCTCGATCCGTTCGCAGCGCGTCATCGACGTGCTGTCGCGACTCGTGAGCGTGCACGGTGCGCCGTCGTACCTTCGTTCCGACAACGGTCCTGAGTTCGTCTCGCACGCGATCCTGAAGTGGATCGTCGACTCCGGGATCGGAAGTGCGATGGCCCGTGGTTCCGTGGCGACGCGTTCGGCTGCAGGGGCTCGGCTGCCACGACGAGCGCACGCCGAGCCAGCCGCAGCCGGCCGCTGCATCCGCGCCGGCTGCGCCTTGGCCAGACGGCCTAGACGCGCAGGCGGCGCTGCTGCGGCTGCGTGCGCACTACACGAGGCGGGACGCGCAGCGGCCGTGGTCGAGTCGAGCGCGTCTTCGTCGGCAGTCCGCACCGAAGCCCAGTGGCTGGTACGGGTGTACGAGCACGTGGCCGCCCACTTCGACGTCGCCCTGCGCGACGGGTTCGGCGACGCGGCTGCCGACGCCCCCGATCCCGCGCTCCGCGAGTTCACCGACTGGTCGACGCGTGCGGCGTTCGAGCGCGAACGAGGCTTCGCGGCCGAAGCCACGCGCAACCACGCGCGCCTGGTGGCGTTCGTGCACTCGCCCGCCTTCTCCGGGATGGCCCTCCACGACGAGCTCCTGCGCGAGATCCGCTTCGATGTCGAGAGCTCGCAGGCGGCGCAGATCGGCAGTTTCAGCGCAGCGGTCGCCAACGCCACACCGTGAGCGCGACGTCGAGAAAAGGATCGTTGCGGACGTTCTGCCCGCAGCTGTCCCCTTTCTTGCAACGGCTGGCGCCTGGGAGCATTTCGGCAGCGCCCTCACCCTGCGCTACTGCGTGGCCCAAGCTCGCTCCCCGCTCAGCCGGACAGTCGGCCCGTTCCACGCTCCGTCACCTTCACCCGATCGGAGCGATACCAGGGTAGCGTGCGCGCCGACCGCTGCTGCAGCACGCAGCCCATACCGACCACGACGAGCGCGATGGCAAACGAAAGCATCGCTTCATCGTCGCTGAATCGTGGCGTGGGCCCGGCATTGTGCGAGTACGCCCCGATGCGAAACGAGAGCGGCGTGCCCTCCAGGGGCGCCCAGTTCAGGGTGTCGGTCTCGAGGCGAATTCCCTCGTAGGTGGCGCGGGCGCGGTAGCCTTTCACGTTGTGGTCTTCGTCGGTTTGCTCGCGCACCGAGTCGACCCGTGCCACGACCGTTGCGCCCTGCACGCGATCCAGATACCGCGCCAGCATGATGCTCGGTAGGAACAACAGCGCGAACCATACGAACGCATGAATTAGGTGCTGCCTCGCGCGCGCCGCGAAGTGCGCAGCTAGCGACACGCTCGACACAATCAGCGGGCGTCCGCGCAGCACCCACGACAATGCGGCATGCCGGTACCCCGCAGCGGTCCCGCCCGCCTGCTCGGGATCGACGCTGCGATTGAGGCTGCCCGTGACCCAGACGCGTTCGCCCGGCAGCAGTGTGGCAAAGCGGATGCGCGTGGGCGTGGTGGTCGCGTGCGCCGGCACCAGGATCTTGGCTTCGAGCTCGTCGAAGAGCTGACTCTGCTCCGACGTCGGCTCGACGCGAATCCGCGTGTCGTCTGACCGCACCAGATAGAACGGACGCACGGTGAGCTTGCGGTGCGTTTCGGTCCACGCGTGCGACCAGGATCCCGACGATTCTTTTTCCGTGCCTGCCTGCTCGAAGTCGATGCGCATGGCCGTGTCGGCGCCTTCGGCGTACGCGACCCGGCCTTCGATCACGCAAGGACCCAGCGACAGCAGCGTGGCTGCGGCGCCCGCCTCCACGCGCCGGTGGTCACGCGCACGCTGCCGGGCCCGTGCCGCGCGCCGCAGCGCCGAGACCACAGCGGCCACGACCATGAGCACACTCCACGCCGCCAGGGCGGGCCCGCGATATCCGAGCAGCGAGACGATGCAGGCCGTGATCAGGGCGAGGCCTGCAGCGAGCGAGGTCAGGTTCTTGCCGTTCATGCTGCGCGCTCATGTTCGCACGGCGACGGGGAAAGGCGCGTAGGAAGAAGAAGCGAGATTTCGTAACAAGCGGGGTTGGTCGACGAACGGGCGAGGGCTCGGCAGTCGTCGCTCCAGAGCGCGAGGAAAGGTCGGAGGCGACGCCAGGATGGTGCAGAGTGCACGAGAAAGGCGCGTTACGCGGCGCATTTCTGGCTCAGGACGCAACGCTGCCTTCGCGCGACGGTTCTGGCGCGCAGTCGCTACTCGGCAGCGTGTTCGTTGCCTTTGCCCCGTCGGAGTACGCGACTC
>JAYUXI010000048.1:0-12818 GCA_043753085.1 Myxococcales bacterium
GGCAGCTCGGCGCGGCGTACGCTTCGCTTCGCGGCGCTGTGGGGCGCGGGCCACGCCTCGATGCTGTTTCTGGTCGGCGGCGTTCTCTACTGGAACCGCGCCGCCATGCCGCCCGGGCTCGCCGCGGCGTTGGAGCTCGGCGTGGCGGTGATGCTCGTGGCGCTCGGCCTGCGCGCCATCGTGCATGCGGCGCGTCTCGGCACCGCGCAGCACACGGGGCAGCTGGCACACGGCGCGCTGGCGCACGTGCACGTCGGCGATCGGTCGTTCGCGCTGCTGCCGTTCGGCGTGGGGCTCGTGCACGGTCTGGCCGGCAGCGGCGCGCTCGCGGCGCTCGTTCTCGCCACGCAGCCGCAGCTAGGCGCCGGCATCGCGTTGCTCACGGTGTATTCGCTCGGCACCATGGCCGGCATGGCGCTGCTTGCGGGCCTGCTCGGCAAGCCGCTGCAGCGCCTCGCGTCCACGCCGCGTGCTCACCGGCTCTTGCTCGTGACTGCAGGCGCGATGTCGCTCGGCATCGGACTGGCGTGGGGCGCCGGCGTGCTCGGCGCCGAGCACGCCATGCCCGCCGTCGATCAGACCACGAAGTCGAGCAGCTGGATCTTGGTCACGTAGTCTTCGAGTGCCGTGCGGTACTCGTCCACCAGGGTGTCGAGCTTGACCACGACGCTGTCCTTGCTCTCGCGCTCGATGCTGCCGGACACGGCGATTTCGGAGGTGGGCAGAGCCAGTACGCCGATCCACAAGGACTTGTCCCGGGTGAGACGCTGAGCTTTGCCTTCGAGCTTCAGGTAGCCGTTCGAGACTTCGAGCACGGGCACATGCGTGCCGTCCTCGAGCTTCACGTAGGCAGGCAGACCCGGCACTGGCGCGACCCGGTAGCCGGCGCGGCGATTTTTGGCGATGTGCTCTTCGAGCACGTTGCAGACGCGCTTGGAGACCACCGTCTCGGGGCTTTCGAGCACGTAGTCGCGCAGCTCTTTCATCGCCTTTTGGGTGCGAATGATGTTCTTGCGGATCTGGTCGGTGCGCTCCTTGTCGCGCTGGACTTTGGCCGTGACCGCATCGAGCAGGCCCTTGTAGAAGCGCAGACCGAGCGCCTGGTTGGTCTCGAACAGCTTCATCAGATCCGCGCCCGAGGCCGTGAGCAGCTCGACGCGGCTGAGCGTGGTGGCGGTGGCGTTGCGCGGCGCTCCGGTGAGACCACCGAGCTCGCCGATGAGCGCGACCGGCCGCAGGTGCAGTTTCTCTTCGCCCTCTTCGTGGAGCACGACCTCGCCCGCGGTGAGAATGCGAACTTTCGTGGCGTTCTCACCGGCCTTGAGCAGCGTGGTGTTGTTGTCGAAAGTCTCTTTCTTGAACATCTTCAGCAGAGCCGTGAGGTCTGCCTCGGAGAGGTCGTGGAAGAGCGGGATGGTGCGAAGATCGGAGGGGCGAACGTCCATGCGGCTGCTGTCGACTGTAGCTGCAAACCGCCGAGACGAAACGAAAAACACCTGGAGCGCAGCGTCAGGGCTGCACCGCGTAGCCGACACGGGCCAAACGTTCACCCATCGCTGCGTAGGCTTGCGAATCCTCGGGCGCGAACGTGCGCAGGCTCTCCACGTAGCGGTTGAACATGCAGAAGGACGCGGCGACCAGGACGGCGTCGTGCAGGCTCACGTCGTCGGCGCCCGAGTCGCGCGCGGCCTGCATCAATTCGTCCGACACGGGCGCCACGTTCAGGGCCACGGCACGGGCGATCTTCAGCAGCGCGCGCAGCTTCGGGCTTATCGGGGCGAGCTCGACGTCCTCGAGCACCGCCGCGACCAGCTGCGGATCGGACAGGTGCAGGCCCGCCACGGCCGCGTGTGACTTCGTGCAGAATCGACATTGGTTGGTGTGCGAGGCAAAGGCGGCGATCAGCTCCCGCTCGCCGGGCGTGAGCGGCGACGGGCCGCGCAGCAGTTGGTCCGTGTAAGCCATCAGCGGCGCGGCCATCTCGGGCCGAAAGGCGAGCGGGCCCAGGATGCCGGGCAGATCGGCAGCGAACGGAAGGTGGGGTGGGTGCATGCCGCCATGGACGCACGAGCGCTGCTACCGGTCTAGCCAGTCGTGTCGCGGCGTTCGCCCTCGGGCCGGAGCGAAATCGCTTGCTCACATCGCGATCGCAGATAGGAAGTAGGCGGGCCCTGCGGGCAGCACGTACACCGTCGAGAGCCGAGTGCTGGAGCGAGGTGTTCATGTCGGGAGCGTTGGTGCTCCGCGCGCGGCGTCGTGAAATGACGTGAGCTTCTACGACCGCCACGTGATGCCGCATCTGGTGGCTGCGGCGTGTGGCACGCGGCCGATCACGCGCACGCGGGCGCTGCTGGTGCCGCGGGCTCGGGGCCAGGTACTCGAGCTCGGGCTGGGCGCTGGCGCGAACCTGCCGTTTTACGACGCGGAGCAGGTGCAGCGCGTGTCGAGCGTGGAGCCGTCCGCAGTGCTGCGAGCGCGCGCCAAAAAGGTGGAGACCGCATTCCAGGTCGACATTCAGGATGGCGAGGCCGAGCGCTTGCCCTGGGCCGCCGCGTCGTTCGACACCGTGGTGTGCACGTTCACTCTGTGCACGGTGCGAGATCCGGCCTTGGCGCTCCGCGAGGCGCGGCGCGTGCTGCGACCGGGAGGGCGTCTCCTGTACTGCGAGCATGGCCTGAGCGGCGACGTGGGCGTGGCGCGCTGGCAGCGCCGCATCGAGCCGGTCTGGAAGCAGCTCGCCGGCGGCTGCCACCTCACGCGCGATGTCGAACGACTGCTGGGCGAGGCGAGTTTCGCCGTGGTGCAGCTCGGATCGGGCTTTTTGCAGCGCACGCCGAGCTTCGTGGGCTGGCACGTCTGGGGCGAAGCCGTCCGCTGACGTGCGCCGCGATGGCCGAACACGTGGCTTTCTGGCATGGTGCTCGGGTCACACCGGCACGGGTGGCGGAATGGCAGACGCACTGGATTTAGGTTCCAGCGCCGAGAGGCGTACGAGTTCAAGTCTCGTCCCGTGCACTTGGGAAGTGGTTCAGGGAGTCCCAGCGGGCCCCGGCTAGACTCACGACCGGCGCTTATTCGGGCACTTGCGGCAGGAAAGCAGAGCCACGGAGTCCCACCGAGACCCCCACCAGCCCGCCCGCTCTGCTGGTATATCTGCTGGTACCTGGTGGTACGCTGCTAGGCTGTACCAGCAGAATGAACCCACGTACCAGCACGGCTAGTACCAGCAAGGGCGTGGCCGGTGGCCTCAACCGCCTCACGGAAGTGGCCATCCGCGCGGCGAAGCTGCCCCCGGGCAAGTCCAAGCACAACCTTGCCGACGGCGGCGGGCTTCGTCTCGAGCTCTGGGCCAACGGCTCCAAGTACTGGCGGCAGGACTACCGGTCTCCCCTCGACGGTAAGCAGAAGACGATCCCGCACGGAGTGTATCCGGTGATCACGCTGGCCATGGCCCGCGAGCGGCGCGCCGAGGTGCTGGCCCTACGTGCTCGCGGGATTGATCCCATGGTGCAACGCAAGGCGCTGCGCACCCTGGCCGCTGCCGGCGGGCCCCCGACCTTCGACTCGGTGGCGGCCGAGTGGCTGGTCGAGCACAAGCGCCAGGCCCTGAGCGGCGCGCGCACCGAGAGCTACTTGCTCCGCCACGCGTCGCCGGTGCTGGGCTCGCGGCCCATCGCGGAGATCACCGCGCAAGAGGTGCTGGCCATGCTCAAACGCATCGAGGCTTCCGGCCACTGGGAGGTGCTCAAACGTGTGCGCATCGCCGCCGGGCAGGTGTTCACCTTCGCCACGCTACGCGGCCTGTGCGCCGGCGATCCCGTGCACGTGATCCGCAAAGCCTTCCGCCCGCCGCCCACGGTCAACGCCCCGATCCTCGAAGGTGACGCCGCCATCGGTGGCTTGGCGCGCGCCATCCGCGGCTACGAAGGCGAGCCGACCACTCGCGTCGCCTTGGAGCTGCTTCTTCTGACTTTCGTCCGTTCGCAAGAAGTGCGGCTAGCCACGTGGGCCGAGTTCGACCTCGACGGCCCGGATCCTACCTGGCGAATCGCGGCCGAGCGCATGAAGACCCGCCGCAAGCATCACGTGCCGCTGGCCCCCCAGGCCGTGACGCTGCTTCGTGCGTGGAAGCAGCAATCCCGCGGTAAGTTTCTGTTCAGCTACAAGAGCCCGAATTCGCCCCTCTCCACGGGGACGCTGGGCGGAGCGTTCAAGCGCATGGGCTTCGCACCGAAAGAGATCACACCGCATGGCGTGCGCGGAACGGCGGTCACGCATTACATCTCCCGCGGCGGCAGCGAGACGGCCGCGTCCCGCCAGCTCGCGCACAAGCCCGGCGGAGCGGATGCGTCCTACATGCATGCACTCGGCTCGCCGGAGCGAAAGGAGCTCATGACGTGGTGGGCCTCCGAGTTGGATCGGTGTGCCGCCTTGCCGGGATCGCGTTGACACGACGGGAGAGACCCATCTTGGGACGCTGCGTACTTCCCGGCGTTTGTCACCTTGCGCGTGCACAAAGAGGCTGTATGGTTCACGGGCCGCCGGTTCAGTGAACAGGCGCGAGAGGCCTCACCAGCCCCTAGAGGCCTCACCAGCCCCAGCCGCATATAGGACGCGTAGGTTTCTGGCCCCGGTAGTGAAGGGGATTGCGACTCACAGAAGAAAGGGCAATCCAATGCCCTCGACGACATCCAAGGTCCGGGCCCATGCCTGGACTGCCGGCACGGAAACCGCTCCCTCCACGCGCGCCGCGCAGAACGGAGGTGAGCCCGTAGCGGCAACGGACATTGCCGCGACGCCGCGCATGATCCGCCTCCGCGGCGTGCTCGAACGGGTTTCGGTGTCGCGCAGCACGCTGCAACGGCTCATTGAAGCGGGAGACTTTCCGAGAGGTATCGCACTTTCCCCGCGTACGCGAACGTGGGTAACAGCGGACGTAGACGCGTGGCTGGCCGACCGCATTGCAGCGGCCAAGCGGGTGTCGCGATGAGCGGGGACCTGGGAGTGAATCAGGCCCATCGGTTGCTCCGGATGGCGGCGGTAATCGCACTGACTGGGCTCTCGAAGTCGAGCCTGTATCGAATGATCGCGGAAGGGCGGTTTCCCGCGCCGGTGAGGCTGTCAGAGCGCGCCCGCGCCTGGGCCGAGTCCGAGGTTCTCGCCTGGATCGCCGAACGCGTGGCGGGCCCTCGTGGCGCCGGCGCTTCTGCGAAGTCGGTGGCGTCATGATCGCCCACGACGACGCGCGGCCGTTCTCTTTCCTGGCTAGCCGCTACGACACCCACCCAGTGGTGCGTGAGCTCACGTGGCGGGACCTGTGCAACCTCTCTCACGAGGCCTCCAAGCCCCCGCACTTCACTGGTCCGAAGGACACGCTGGCCCTGTGGTCGCCGGCCGAGCTAGTGGGCGGCACGAAGCTGCAGCACGTGGCCAGTCTCTCGTGTCTTGTGTTCGACGTGGATGGTTCGCCAATGCCGCGTGCGGACGTGGTGGCTGGGCTACCAATCGAGTGCATCGCTCACGCTTCGTACTCGAACGGCCCGGAGCTCGAGAAGATGCGGCTGGTGGTGCGCACGTCGCGCCCTCACACGGCGGCGGAGCACGGGCCGCTCTGGCGCTTCGTGGCGGGGGTTCTGGCTGGCCGCGGTGTGGAGGTGGACCAGGCGGCGCGGGACGCGTCACGGCGGTACTACGTGCCGGCGAATCGGCCTCGCTACGGCGTGAGCTGGAACGGAGGCCAAGAGCCTCTCGAAGTCGACCGTGCACTCGCTTGCATGGCGAGCGCGGAGCGAGAGTCAGAAGCTGGCCAGCCTCTCGCTTCACACGCGCGCGTGGCGAACATCCGCACGGGCGGCGCCGACGCGGTCGAGCGGGCATCTCGATACCTGGCAGCAGTGGACGCAGCCGTCTCGGGGCAAGGCGGCCACGGCGCACTCTGGCGGGCGGCCCTGGCGATGGTGCGCGGCTTCGAGCTCTCGCCAGCCCAAGCTCTCGGGCTTTTGCTTGCAGAGTACAACCCGCGTTGCCAACCGCCGTGGCATCCGCGAGACGTGGAACGCAAGGTGAGCGAAGCGACGCAAGCCAGCTCGCAGAGCGGCTACTTGCTCGAGCGCGGGGTGGCAGCATGACGCCCAACGCAGAGGCGATGTACAGCGAGGCCAGCGCGATCCTGGCAGCGCAGGGAGGGGCGGCGCCGGCGGCGAGCAAAGTCTACTTCGAGCGTTCCGACTCGCCGCCGACCCCAACGAAAGAAACTCCCTCGACGACAAGCGCCAAGGGAGCGGAGGTGAGCGGCAAACTCCCGACGGATACTACCACGCGCTCCGACAACCCGCGTGCGCCGAAGTCGAATCGCCCCGCGCGCGCGGTACTGACGCGCCTATCGGATGTGCATCCTACACCCATAAGCTGGCTGTGGGCGGGTTGGGTTGCCCTTGGCAAGATGGCGGTGCTTGATGGCGATCCGGGCCTTGGCAAAAGCACGCTCACGTGTGATCTCGCAGCTCGGGTGACTCGCGGGGATCTCATGCCAGGGGGGTCGCCCGGCGCTCTCCGAGGCAGGCCCGCGGGCGTCGTGCTGATGTCTTGCGAGGACGATGCAGCCGACACCATCCGGCCTCGCCTTGACGCCGCTGGCGCCGACGTCAGTCGGGTGGTGCACCTGGGCGGCGTGACTGATGAACGCGGAGAGCGCATGCCGAATCTCTCCGACCTCGATGCGCTTCGTGAGGCAGTCGCGAGCGTCGACGCAAAGCTCGTGGTGGTGGATCCCCTCATGGCCTACCTGGGGGGCGACGCGCACCGCGACAACGAGGTACGCGGCCAGCTAGGGCCCTTGGCAATCCTTGCCGGCGAGCTTGGCGTGGCCGTCATCCTTGTTCGTCACCTCAACAAGTCGACCGGCGGAAGCGCACTCTATCGAGGCGGTGGATCGATCGGCATCATCGGCGCCGTGAGGACCGGTCTGCTTTTCGCCCGCGATCCTGACGATGACTCCAAGCGCGTACTCGCGTGCGCCAAGTCCAACGTCGCAGAGATGCCGGCAGCGTGGAGCGCGCAGATGGTGGGCTCCGGCCTCGCGTCGCGCATCGAATGGCTAGGGGAATCGTCTCAGACCCCTGAACGCTTGCTCGCGCCAAGCGCAGACAACGCCGATCCGACGCTCGCCGAAGAGGCCGCAGACTGGCTGCGAAGCGAGCTTGCCGACGGGCCGCGGCCGTCTACAGACATCAAAGGCGCGGCCCGGGAGGCAGGGTTTGCTTGGCGTACGGTGGAGCGCGCGAAAGCCCCGCTGGGCGTTCGTGCAACGCGCGAGGGTGAGGCCGGAGTGCGAGGCGGCGGCCACTGGGTGTGGAGCTTGCCGCGCGTCTGAACGTCACCGGTCAAGTCCGCCAAGCGAGCTTTACACCGCCTTGGCGGACTTGACTTCTACTCGAGAAAACAAGCGTTTCGTTTTTACGCCGCCATGCCTGGGAGTGTGGCGGCCTTGACCAGATGGAGCACACACGGAATCGGCGGACGAGCCGGAGTTTAGATAGGCCCAGCGCGCGCGCGCGCGCGTAGCACGGACCATGCATGACGCCCTCGACGGCAAGGGCATGGCCATCGCCTTGGCGCGCGCATCGCGGTTCCACTACAGCACCGCAATCGGCGCCTGGCTCGACCACCTGTCTGCCATCGCGCCGACCGAGCGGGCCCAAAGCATGCGTGAGCGCGTCGAGGCGTTCGAGAACGACGTAGCCATCGAGCTCGGGGATGCCGCCGGCGAGGTGCACCGCGTGGTGGCCCGCTTCGCCGTGGTGGCGGCTGCTGGTGAGCTGGCCAGCGAGGCCGGGATTACCGGGTGGCCAAGCGGCGAGGCGACCACGGCGGCGCGGGCGTGCTTCCATGCGTGGCTAGCTCGCCGTGGTGGGAGTGGCAGCAAGGACAAGGGCCGGCTTCTCGAACACGTGCGCGGCATCTTCGAGCGGCAGCGCTAACGCGCGGCGCAGAAGCCCTTCGTGCTGTTCGCGGCGCGCACGCACACAGAGTTGTACGGGCAGGTTGCGGAGTTGCTGCACTCCTGCACGGTGTCCTGCGTCGCAGGTCGTCTGCTGTTGCCGAATGACTGAAGGCCCGACGCGAGCCCTTGCACGACGCGTCGATTATTCTCTTTTCGCTCTGCTTCACGCCTGGCCGCCGCCTCCCGCTCCGCTTCGTTATCGGCCACAGCGTGCATGCCTTCGGTCTGGAGCTTGCCGAGCTCTCGCAAAAATTCGGCGCTTAGGCGCTCGTTGTAGCCCTTCATCATAACCAGCTCCACGTCTTGCGGTGAGCAGCGATCCCCGCACATCTCAAAAGCCGCCTCCGCCGACCCGCCGTAGCGCCCTTCCAGGTCCGCTGTTTTGGCGTCCAACCAGGTGCTGATGCAGCCCTTAGGGTCGGGCTTATCGTCGCAGTGCGTATGCATCTTTGGCTCCCACCCCTTGCCAAAGACCATTCCGCAGGGTGCGCCTTGGGGGACCTGAGACGTGCACAGCGGCCAGCGCGTGCGCATGCGCGTGCTTCGCTCCAGTTCGTCGACTTTGTCGGCATAGCTTGCGGCGATCTGGCCGCTCGTTTTCGGGGCGGGCGCTGCCGTTTCGTCGCAGGCCCACAACAGCATCGCGTACGCAGACGTCCAAGTCCTCATAGTCCTCCTTGCGGGGTCACGAGTCATGGTCGACTCGATTTGGGCGCAGCGTCAACGCTCCCGCTGAACCTCCATGATGTTTGGATGCGACACTCAGCGGGGGCGAACGATGCGGACGGCTTCGAAGGCACGCGAGCCTCTGGCCAGTATGGCGAGCGCCTACGGGTTCGCCCTCGTGGAGAAGGCTTCGCACTGACGCAAGGGGTACCCAACCAACCGCCCGGGCGCAGCGTGATAGGCCCGTGGGGAGGCGTACAAGAGCACCGTTGCACACGTGGCCCTGAGGCCTCGGCTACGCGCGGTGCTCGAAGGACGTCACGTTGGCTGGTGAGCCCGCCGCCGCCTTCTGCAAGGTGAATGCGCTGGCGATCCTGTCGCCCTCAACAAGTAGTCCCCAGCGCGCATGTTGTGCTGGTACATCCGCTGGTACATGCAAACTGCACTAATACCAAAAGGCTGCAAAAAGTAACGTTTCGCCACTTACTTCAAGTCTCGTCCCGTGCACTCGGGGAGTGATTCAGAGGGTCGCAGCGGGCCCGCTCTGCTGGCATATCTGCTGGTGCCTGGTGGCACGCTGCTCCGTACCAGCAGGGGCGTGACCGGTGGCCTCGACCGCCTCACGGAAGTGGCCATCCGCGCGGCAAAGCTGCCGCCGGGGAAGTCCGCATCGCTGCCGGGCAAAGTGGGCCGAGTTCGACCTCGACGGGGCCGATCCGACATGGCGCATTGCGGCCGAGCGGATGAAGACCCGCCGCAAGCGTCACGTCACCGCAGGCCCGCGTGGTAGCTGCGCTCGCACGCCCGCATCGACTCGCGAAACGGCACCATCGGCCGCGGGTAGTCGCGACCGAGCTCGATTCCGAGCCGCGCCATCTCGCCCGCCGAGACGAGCTCGGGCTGGTGGATGCGTGCAGCCGGTAGCGCCGTCAGCTCCGGCAACCAGTGGCGTACGAAATCTCCGTTGGGATCGTAGTCGGAGGCCTGCTTGTGCAGGTTGAAGAAGCGAAAGCCGCGCGCGTCGTTGCCGACCCCGGCGGCGTAGGCCCAGTTGCCCCAGTTGCTGGTCACGTCGTAATCGATCAGCTGCGACTCGAACCAGGCCGCGCCCAGCCGCCAGTCGATGCCTAGGTTCTTGGTCAAGAAGCTGGCCACGTTCTGCCGCGCTCGATTGCTGGTGAAGCCGGTGGCGAGCAGCTCGCGCATCGAGGCATCCACCAGCGGATAGCCGGTCTGGCCCAGCCGCCACGCGTCGAGCGCGGCGCGGTCGCTGCTCCAGGCGATGCGCGCGCCACGCAATCCCCCGATGCGGAACAGTGCGTCGCCATGTTTGGCGCCCACGAAGCGGAAGTAGTCGCGCCAGTACAGCTCGAACAGCATCCAGTAGGTGGATGCGTTCTCCACGCGTTCGCGCTCGTAGCGGCGCACTGCCGCGTACACGGCCCGAGGCGAGAGGCAGCCCAGCGCGAGCCACGGCGACAGTTTGCTCGAGTCGTCGGCGCGCAGCATGCCGTTGCGGGTCTCCTTGTACGTACCGAGCGCATCCGCGTCGAACGCCCATTGTTCGAGCCGCTGCAAGGCCTGCTGCTCTCCTCCGCGCCACTGCTGGACCTGCCGCGCGTCCTGCGGCGGCTCGGCGCGGCCGAGCTCCTCGAGCTCGGGGATGTCGCCGGGCGCGAGCCCTGGCGGCAGTCGTGGAAGGCGCGCCGGGCTCGGCAGCGGCTCCCGGATGGCGCCGTGGCGCTCGACCTGCACGCGGAACGCCGTGAAGAGCTCGGGGACCTCGGCGATCCCGAACGGTAGATCATCTCGGTGCACCAACGTGTGCCCCCAGTGGGTTTCGAGCCGCGCGCCGCTGCCGTTCAGACCCTGTGCGACGCCGTGCTCCACGCGGCGTTCGTCGCTGGTGACGGCGGCGTAGGCACGAACCTGCGAGGCACCCACCTCGCGGGCGAGCGCTGGCAGCACTTCCTCCGGAGGGCCGCGGCGCACCACCAGATCGCCGCCGCGGGCACGCATGCCGGATCGCAAATCATGCAGCGATTCGAGCAGAAATCGCGCGCGGTGCGCTCCGGTCCTGGCGAAGCCGCCGACATGGGTCTCGGCAAACTCGCGGGGGTCGAGGCAGTAGATGCCCACCACGGCGCCGCCGTCGGCGAGGGCCTGTGTCAGCGGCTCGTGATCGTGCAGGCGAAGATCCTGACGGAACCAGACGAGCGTAGCGGATGACATTGCCCGTTCGTAGTGTCCACGAAGCGGGCGGTCCAGGCCCATGCCGCCTTGTCGGGTGTCGCGTGCACCGCTACGTGCTCACGCCATGATGGAACCCAAGAACGTGCTCGGCAGCACGCTGCTGCCATGCGGCACCGAACCCATGACCGGATTTTTTCGCGACGGATGCTGCCGCACCAGCGATGCCGATCACGGCACACATACCGTCTGCGCTCGCGTTACCCCCGAGTTTCTCGCGTTCTCGTTGGTACAAGGCAACGATCTCTCGTCCGCGGGACCAGGCTTCCCTGGGCTGCGGCCCGGCGATCGTTGGTGCCTCTGCGCAGCCCGGTGGAAGGAGGCGCTCGGCGCCGGGGTAGCGCCGCCGTTGTTTCTGGCGGCAACTCACGAGCTCACCCTGGCGTTCGTCACGCTGGAGCAGCTCCGGCCGTATGCGCTCGAGGAGAGCGAGGACACGTCCACTGCGTGAGCGCGCAGCAGTACCTGGCGACACGACCAACCGGGCGTGACATCTCGCCCGGAACGCATCGTGGCGCGCTACGCTGCGGCGCGATGACCCCCATAGACGCGCTCCGCGCGCTCACTGCCCAGGCGCTCGAGGCAAAGAGTGCCGGCCACAGCTCGCTCCAGGTCGACCCCGCGCGCCTGGCGCTCGCCAAGACCGCCGTCCTACCCGAGAGTACCAACCCACCCGAGCTCGCAAACATCCCTATCTTCCTCGATGCGAGTGGCCTCCTCACCATCGCCGGCGTGAGCGTCTTTTGATTTCCCAAGGCGAGCTCAAGCGCCTGCGCGCGCTGCAGCAAAAGAAATTCCGCGCGGAAGGCAAACGCTTCCTCGTGCAAGGTCGCAAGGTCGTGGCCGAGCTGCTCGGCTCGCGGTTTCACACCGAAACGCTGCTGGCCAGCGAAGAAGCTGCCGCCTTCGTGCGACCGCTCGCCGGCAAGGTGCCGATCCAGATCCTCGCGTCGCACGAGCTCGACAAGATCGGCACGTTCGAAAAGGGCAACGAGCTTATCGCCGTGGCCCACGAGCCCGAGCACCTGGGCTTTCGCGCACCGGCCGCGGGCGAGCTGATGCTCGCTCTCGATGGCATCCGCGACCCGCGCAACCTCGGCGGCCTGCTGCGCATCGCCGACTGGTTCGGCATCAAGCGTGTACTCTGCAGCCACGAGTGCATGGAGGTGTGGAACCCGAAGTGCGTGCAGTCCACCATGGGCTCGCTGTTTCGCGTCGAGATTCGCCGTGCCGATCTCGCCGCGGAGCTCGCGCAGGCGCGCGCCGCTGGTGCCCACGTGTACATTGCAGACATGGATGGTACGCCCGTCTTCGAAACCACGCTGCGACGCCCCGCCATCCTGGTGCTCGGCAGCGAGTCGCACGGCCTGACCGAAGCCGCGACGGCGCAGGCCTCCACGGTGGTCTCGATTCCCCGGCTCGGGCAGGCAGAGTCGCTGAACGTGGCCATGGCTGCATCTGCACTCTGCACGGAGTTTGCCCGCCAAGCGCGCGGCTGAGCGCCTTCGACACGGTGCGCTGGGCCGATTCTGCTCACGTCCCGGATCGGCTTGCCGAACGGCGTCGTCCTCCGGCCGCCGGGTCCAACCGCGTGGTAGTCGCTCCCGCGGCGGCTCCTGCTGACAGGCTCGCCGGCGGACAGCACAGCGCCGCGATGTCGCCCGGGCCATGGACGATCAGCACTCGCAGCACCTCGAGGCGAGCAGGCTCGGTCAGAACGCGCAAGAACGGCGAGTACACAACGTCAACCGCATGCCGCTCGATCAGTGGGCGTACAAGGCCGCGCACCGGTCGGCGCAGCGCACGCCGTCCATGGCGGCCGACACGATCCCGCCCGCGTAGCCGGCGCCTTCGCCGCACGGGAACAAGCCGCGCACCTCGGGGTGCTCGAGTGTGTCCG
>JAYUXI010000049.1:0-2152 GCA_043753085.1 Myxococcales bacterium
TTTTACATCGAAGGCGGCAACCTCGTCCAGGGCCGCACCACCGTGCCCGAGGAACGCATTGGCGAGATCCTGTATCGCTTCGGCGTGCTTGGCCGTGAAGATCTCGATGCGGTGCTGGCGGCGGCCGAGGCGTCCGGAAAAAAAGTGGGCGAGATGGCCATCGAGCTCGGCCTGTTCACGCTGGAAGATCTGTACCGAATGATGTCGCGGCAGGTGGAGGAGATCTTCTACGGCGCTCTCTACGAGCGCGACTGCACGTTCTACTTTTTCGACGGCTTCGACGAAAAAGCGCTCTGGCGCAAGTTCTCGCTCAACGCCTTTACGTTGCTCATGGACGGCGCGCGCCGCGTCGACGAGCTGAAATACTTCCGCGAGAAGATCCCGGCCGAGAGCTACATCCCGCTCGCGGTCAGCATGCGCCCGCCCGGCGAGAGCGGAACGTCGAAGACCCCGCCCGAAGAGCTGCAAGCGATCTACGCGCTCTGCAACGGCGTGCGCAGCATCGCCGACATTGGCCGCGAGATGGGGCAGCTCGAGTTCGAGGTCACCCGCAACGTGTACCAGCTGATGACCGGTGGTTTCGTGCAGCTCGTCGGGGCGCGTCCCGATGGGCCGGGCGCAATCGTCGAGGCGTTCAACTCGGCGCTGCAGGCGATTCACAAGACCTGCGACGACGCCGCGAAGGGCGCGGAGCTGCGCGTCGGTCTCGCGCGATTTGCCACCGGGGGCGGCGTCTACGATCCGCTGTTTCTGGGTGCGGGGCCTATGGAAGACGGCTCGCTGCTCGCCGATCGCGTCGAGCGCAACATCCAGGCGTTTGCCGGCGGCGATGCCAATACGTGGCTCCTGCAGCTCATGAACGACTACGTGGGCTTTGCGTTGTTTCACGCAGAGTCCTTGCTGCCGCGCGAGAGGGAGCGCGATCTGGTGGAACGCGTCGCCGTGATCCTGAAGCCGCTCGCGCCGTTGCTGGAGGCCTCCAGCTTCTCGGGCGGAGGAGCCCCCAACGCCCTGGCCAGCGCGTTCTAGGAGCGAGCTGGCGCGGTCTACCCCAGCCCGCCAAGGTGCGCGCGGCCGACCGGCCGAAGCGAGATCTCCGGCAGCAGCTCGGCGAACGAAAGCACGTTCACGTCGGGCAGGTCGGTTTCGATCAGCTTGCGGACGAAGCGGCGAATGTCCTGTTGCGTGAGGAGTGCAGGCAACGTGTCGCCGGGCTCGGCTTCGGCATACGCGCGGCGAATCGACGTCACCACGTCGCGCGCCGCAGCCGGTGCCAGCGACAGAAACGAGCCGGACGGCGTGCGCGTGATGGCGCGCCGTACGGTGTCCTCGATCATCGGGTCGAGCGTGATCATGCGGAGGCCGCCCCCGGCGCCGGCGACGCGGTAGGTGATGGCGCGGCGCAGCTGGCTGCGCACGTACTCGGTGAGGTTCAGTGGATCTTTTTCGGTGCCGGCGACGGTGGCCAGCGCTTCGAGGATGGCGCGCAGATCGCGGATCGACACGCGCTCCTCGACCAGGCGGCGCAGCACGTCGGCCAGAAGGGCGACGGTGACGGGCTTGGGCACGACGTTGCGCACCAGCGCCGGCGAGAACTGTTCGAGCTCGTCGAGTAGCTTCTGGGTCTCGTTCATGCCGACGTAGTCTTGCGCGCGCGCACGGATCATCGCCTCGGCCTGGGCCACCACGAAGGCCGGGATTTCGGCGGGGCCGAGCTCGGCCGGGACCGCGGCGAGGCGGGCCGGGATCTCGAAGAGCGAGACGAGCACCGAACGCGCCGGCAGGGTCGCCGTGGCGCGGATGCGTGGCGGCGGCAGCGGCACGCCGAGCTCGAGAAAGAGCGAGTCGCGCAACGCCTGTACGCCGCCGATCACGCCGTCGTGCTTGTCGGTGTCGGGCAGGGTTTCGTGCAGATCGCTGGATAGCTCGACCGACCACGGCACCAGCACGGGCAAAAAGTGCGGACCCTTCTTGCCGGAGCCCTGCACCTGCGCAGGCACCGGATCGGCCTGGGCCTTTTCGGCGTCGCGCAGCATGGTCTTCGAGCGGGAGCGTGCCACCCAGAACAAGGCGGCGCCGATGCCGACGAAGGGCACGGTGGGCAGGCCGGGCACGAGGCCGAGCATCACGATGAAGATCGAGGCGACGCGCA
>JAYUXI010000050.1:0-5403 GCA_043753085.1 Myxococcales bacterium
CCTGGAAGCGCCCGTGAGAACGAGCAAACCGTGGTGTGCGGCGCGCCGAACGTGCCGGAGCCCGGTGGTCTCGTGGTGCTGGCGCCGCTGGGTACCATACTGCCGGCCAAGAGCGTGCAAGGCGCACCCTTCGTCATCGTGCCGCGCGAGATCGGCGGCGTCCTCAGCGAGGGCATGCTGTGCAGCGAGGGCGAGCTGGGCCTCTCGGGCGAAGGCGAGGGGATCATGATCCTGCCGGCCGGTTCCGCCTCGCCGGGCGCGCCGCTCACGGCGGTGTTGCCCGAAGCGTCGGACGTCGTCTTCGAGATCGGACTGACCCCGAATCGCCCGGACGGCCTCGGCCACGTCGGCATCGCGCGCGAGCTCGCTGCACTCTGCAATTTTCCGTGGAAGCGCCCCGAGCCGCAGTTCCCCGCCGCTGCTGCCGACGCACCACCAGCCGAAACGCTCGGCGCCTCGGTGCGCATCGCCGCGCCGGAACGCTGCACGCATTTTGCCAGCGCCGTCGTCACCGGCGTCGTCGTCGGCGAGTCGCCGGCGTGGTTGCGCTACCGGCTCGCGTCGCTCGGCGTGCGGTCGATCTCCAACGTGGTCGACGTCACCAACCTGGTGATGCTCGAGTGGGGCCACCCGATGCACGCGTACGATCTGGACGCGCTGACGCCACTGGCGCAGATCGGCGGGCTGCCGGATCACGCCACACTCGAAGTGCGTCACGCCGCCGCCGGCGAGGTGCTGGAAACGCTGGACGGCCACAAACGCGAGCTCGACCTCGACGATCTGGTCATCGCCGACGGCGCGTCGGTGGTCGGCCTCGCCGGCGTGATGGGCGGCGCCTCGTCCGAGGTGAAGAACGCCACGACACGCCTCTTGCTCGAGTGCGCGGCATTCGAGCCCCGTGGCGTGCGGCGCACCGCGCGTCGGCACGGCCTGCACAGCGAGGCCAGTCACCGGTTCGAGCGCGGCGTGGATCCGTCCGACGTCGAGCAAGTGCTCGCCAGCGCCGCGCAGCATCTCGTGCGTCTGGCCGGAGGGCAGATGGCGCGGGGGCTCGTGCATGCCGGCGGAGGCATTCGCTTCCCGCGCACCATCACGCTGCGCAAGGCGCGGCAGGATGCGATCCTCGGCCACGCGGTGCCGTGGCGCGAAGGACTGGGCACCCTTTCGCGGCTTGGTCTCGTCCGCGTCGGCGACGAAGATCTGGAGACGTCTGCTACCTTCGAGGTGCCGCCGCACCGACCGGATCTGGCGCGCGAGATCGACCTGATCGAAGAAGTCGTGCGTGTATACGGCATCGATCGCATCCCCGCGCGCTTGCCGCGCATCCAGCCCACGCGTGACGTGGGCGGCATCGAGGCGTTCACCGAGCGGGTGCGCGGCGTGGCCGCCAGCTTGGGGCTGTCCGAGGCCGTGCTGCTGTCGCTCACCAGCGCAGCGGCGATGAAGAAGGCGCACGCGCCCGAGCCGACCGTACACCTGAAGAACCCGCTCACGCAGGAGGGCGGCTCGCTGATCACCAGTGTGGTCCCGGGCCTGCTCGACGCGGCGGCGCGCGCCGCGCGGCACGGGGAAACCCCGGCCCGGCTGTTCGCGGTGCAGACGGTGTTCACGCGCAAGGGCCCGGGCGAGTTGCCGGACGAGCGGTTGGCGTTCGCCGCGGTGCTCACCGGAGCACGTCCGGGGTGGCTCGAGAAGCCGAATGCCTACGACGCATGGGACGCAAAGGGGATCGCCATGCGGCTGGTGGAGTCATTGGGCGGAATGGGCGTGACGTCGCAGGCTGGAAGCGGCGAGCTGCATCATCCGCGCGCGCGCGGCGAGCTCGTACTTGCAGAGAATCTACACGTAGCCAGCTACGGTCTCCTGCATCCCGACGTGGCCGAGGCGTACGGGCTCCTGGGGCCCGTCGTGGTCGTCACGTTGGACCTGCAGGCGCTGGCTCGCACCGAGGTGCTGGGCCGTACGTTCGTGCCGATCCCGCGCTTTCCCGCGTCGTCGCGCGATCTCGCCGTGGTGGTGCGCGAAGGTCTGGCGGCCGGCGAGGTACTGCGCGTGCTCGGCGAGCGCGCTGGTGCCCTGGCCGAGTCGGTGGAGCTCTTCGATCGCTACTCCGGCAAGGGCGTGCCCGACGGACACGTGAGCCTCGGCTTCCGCATCGTCTACCGCAAGGCAGACGGCACCTTGACGGACGCCGAGGTCGACGGCATTCACGGCCGCGTGGTGGAGGAAGTCACCAGTCGCTTCGGGGCCACGGTCCGCGCGTAGGCCGGCGTTCGCGTTCGCGTGGATCGAGGTTTCGGCGACGAATTCCTCCCATGCCCTGCTGCAAGCACATGGGGTTACCGACAGCGTTCCGCCTCGGCCCGCTGCGCACGGGGTTTGCGCTGTCGTCGGTGCCCAGCTTTTCGGCCGACCTCCGGAGTGCGAGCTCGCACGCTGACGGAATGTGCCAAGCGTGGCACACCCCGGACCGCTCGCGCGTACGAATGGCCTTCACGGCACCGGAGCCCTCGCGAAACTACGCGTGGCATGTTCCCTGCTGCGGAGAAGAATCATGCGCACCCCGCTCCTTCTCGCCGCCCTCCTGACGGGCACCCTCTTCGCCTGCACCTCGACCACGCCCGAGCCAGAGCCCGCCGGTCCCGACACGCGACCCGCCGGCATCGAAGAGGCGAAGAGCGAGCTCACGCGTGATCTCGCGCCCGTCGTGACACCTGCAGACCAAGCCGCCCTGGTTGCCGGCAACACCGACTTCGCGCTGGCGCTCTTCAAGCAGACCGCCAAGCCCACCACCAACCTGGTGCAGAGCCCGCACTCGATCTCGACCGCGCTCGCCATGGTGTACGCCGGTGCCGCCGGACAGACGAAGGCCGACGTGGCCACCGCGCTGCACTTCGACGTGCCGGACGCAGAGTTGCATCCTGCATTCAACTGGCTCGACCTGCAGATCGAGTCGCGCGCGAAATCCGCCGCCGGCAAGGACGGCAAGCCGGCTCGCGTGCACGTCGACAACCTGCTGTTCGGCGCCAAGCAAACCGTGTTCGGTACGCCCTTCCTCGATACCCTCGCAGTCCACTACGGCGCTGGCGTGCAAAAGGTCGATTTCGGCCAGCCCAGTACCGTGGAAACCATCAACTCTTGGGTCGCCCAGCGCACCGAGCAGCGCATTCCCAAGCTGCTCGACGCCGTCGACGCTTCGACGCGACTCGTCCTCGTGAACACGGTCTACGTCAACGCGGCCTGGGCCGCGCCGTTCACGAAGGAAGCCACGGCAGACGAAACATTCGCCACGCCCAGCGGGGCACGCACGCTGCCGTTCATGCACCAAACCGGCGGCATGCGCTACGCCGACACGGACGCCGCCCAGGTCGTGGAGCTCGGGCTCAGCACCGAGGGTCTCGTGTTCGACGTCATCCTTCCCAAGGGCGATCTCGCCGCGTTCGAAGCCGAGCAGACCCGTGCGTCGCTCAGCTCGCTGCTCGGCACGTTGCCGTACACGGAGGTCGCGCTGAGCCTGCCGAAGTTCAAGATCGAGCCGACCGCGGACGGCTCGATCAAACAAGCTCTGTCCGCCCTGGGCATGGCCTCGGCATTCACCGCCGCGGCGGATCTCTCGCCGCTCGTGCCGGCCGAGCGGATCCAGCTCTTCGACGTCGTGCACAAAACGTTCTTCGAGATCGACGAGGAGGGCCTCGAAGCCGCAGCCGCCACCGCGGTGACCGGTCGCGCCACGTCGGCTCCGCCCATTCCCGTTCCGATGCGTGTAGACCGCCCGTTTCTGATCGTGCTCCGCGATCTGCCCACCGGACAGGTTTTGTTTCTCGGTCACATCGTCGATCCTGGCGCGGAGTGAGCGCCGGGGCAAGACAGCTGCACCGACTACCCCGAAGGCGGAGTCAGCGCGGGGTAGCGCGGCACGCCTTTGCGAGCGGGCCGCGTTTCAGAAACTGCGCCAGCAGCCGATTCCACGGCGCCCACGCGTGCCCGCCGGGTGTGGAATACACGCTTTGCTCGGGCAGCGCCTGCGCCAGCAAGCGGTCCGGTTCGCGAAGGGAGTCGTCCTTGCCCCAGCCCACGTACAGCGAGGGTACCTGCGGGCCGCTGGTCGCCTCTTTGAGGTAGCGCCACAGCTGCCAGTCGTAGTTCTCGCTGTTGGTGGGCGCGGCGGCGGGCGCCTTCCAGGCGCGGAGACCCCCGGCCTGGCGCACGTCGTCGAGCACCTCGTCGCGGCCCAGGTACGGCGCGATGGCGAAGGCGCCGTCGATCTCGCTCGGGTAGTCCCTGGCGGTCATCAACGCGCCGAAGCCACCGAACGAGACACCAATCGTCCAGGTTTGCTCGTAGCGGCGTCGGGCGCGCGCAGGGGCCATCACGTCGGCATGCATTTGCTTCGGCATGAGGTCCTTCAGGTAGTAGCCGAGCGTGGCGTCGGCGGCGACCACGTCGATGGCAAGTCCGCTCTCCTGCACCGTGCGCACGAAACCTTCGTGTTCGAAGCTGTCGGCGGAGTCGCCGATGCCCGGAAAAAAGACGATCAAGCAGCGCGCGTGATCGGCCGGTACGTAATCGGTGTGGGCTGCACGCATTGGCAGCGGAGCGGAAAAACATCCTCCAAGCAGGGAGCACAAGGCCAGAACGCGCAATTTCACCTGCACAGGATAGCACCGGCAGGACTCTCCCGGCCGCTGCGCCGTTGGTGTACCCTCTCCGCCGTGCACTACGATCCGCCGGATCTCACCGGCGCCGTCCTCGGGCAGAAGTACAAGCTGCGCAAGCGAGTCGGCTGGGGCGGAATGGGAACCGTGTACGCGACGGACTCCTTCGAAGACGGCCGTCGTCTCGCCGTCAAGATCCTCAACGAGGGCGAAGCGACCGAGATCGAGGTCGTGCAGCGCTTCATCGAGGAAGGCAAGCTGTCGGCGCGCCTGCAGCATCCGAACATCGTGCGCGTCTACGGGGTCGAGGTCGCAGAAGACGGCTGCCCGTATCTGGTCATGGAATTTCTTGCCGGGGTGCCCCTCGCTGCCTACACCGCGCAGGGAGGCCGAGTGCCGCTGGCGCAGGCGCTCTTGATCTTGAAGGGCATGCTTTCGGGACTGGCGCACGCGCACGCGCACGGCGTCGTCCACCGGGATCTCAAGCCCGACAACGTGTATCTTGCACTCGACAAGGACAAGCAGTACGCGGTGAAGCTGCTCGACTTCGGCATCGCCAAGGTCATGGACCTGGCGGGCGGCATGGGCAAACGCACCCGCACCGGTGTGTTGCTCGGTACGCCCGCGTACATGAGCCCCGAGCAGATCCGCAGCAGCAAGGATGTCGACGCGCGCTCGGATCTGTTCAGCGTGGGCGTGCTCGCCTACGAAATGCTCACCGGACGCCCCGCGTTCCCTGCACCCACCG
>JAYUXI010000051.1:0-2151 GCA_043753085.1 Myxococcales bacterium
TACGCCTTCAAGCAAGAGAAGATGGACTATTACCAGCCGTCGGGCACTGCCCACCGGCTGATCTTCGTGGGCTTTTTGGTGCTCACCGTCCGCACCGTCGTGCTGGTCGGCCGCGGCTTCGACGCCTCCTTCAACCTGTGGGTCCTCGGCGCGGACTCGCCGCTGGGCAAGGCGTACGAGTTCGCCAAGGACTCGGTCGCGTTCTGCGTGCTCGCCGGCGTTTCGGTGTTCGTCTACTTCCGCAAGATCAAGCCGCAGAAGCGCATGACCTTGCACTGGGAGGGCCTGCTCATTCTCGGGATCATCGCCACGATGATGCTTTCCGACATGGCGTACGACGGCGCCGGCCTCGTCCTCAACGCCAAGTACTCTACGTTCTGTGGGGCCGACGCCCAGGTGAGCGCCATCGACGTGTGTGCCCGCGCCGCGCGCATCATCGCGCCGTTCGGCCACGCCCACGAGATTGCCTGGTCACCGTTCCCGTCGCCCGGTGGATCAGCCTTCGCCGTGCTGTTCAGCGGCCTCCCGGCCAGCGCGCTCACCGTGATTGCGCTCGCCGGCTTCTGGACCCACGTCGCGCTGGTGCTCCTGTTTCTGAACCTTCTCCCGCACTCCAAGCACTTCCACGTGATCACGGCGATCCCGAACGTGTTCTTCTCGGCGCTGACGCCGAAGGGCCGTCTCGAGCCGATGGCTGCCACGGCCGAAGCGCTGGTCGAGGAAAAGCTCGGTCCGGTCTTCGAGCTCGAGAGCCCCACCGCGGGGCAGATCGGCGTGGCTCGCATCGATCACTTCAGCTGGAAAGCGATCCTCGACTTCTACACGTGCACCGAGTGCGGCCGGTGCAGCGACAACTGCCCGGCGCACCGCACCGGCAAGCTGCTCTCGCCCAAGCACCTGTTGCTCGCCCTGCGCGACCACCTCTACGAGAACGAGACCAACATCGTCGAGCGCGGTATGAAGACCCGCCGCTCGGACGATCCGAAGCCGGAGGTCGAAGCGGGCGAAGAAGCATCGGCCCCAGGCGCCGCGCTCACGCTCCTCGACACCATCGACCTGGTGCCGAACATCGTCCACCCGGACGTGCTGTGGGGCTGCACCACCTGCCGCGCCTGCGAAGAGCAATGTCCGGTCATGATCTCGTACGTCGACAAGATCGTCGACATGCGCCGCAACCTGGTCATGATCAAAGGCGAGTTTCCGCACACTTTGCAGAAGCCGTTCCAGGCGATGGAGACCAACGGGAACCCGTGGAACCTTTCCCGCATGGATCGCGCTGCCTGGTCGGATGGGCTGGGCGTCGTGATGATGGCCGACAAGCCCAACGCCGAGGTCCTTTACTGGGTCGGCTGCGCGGCCAGCTACGACGATCGCGCCAAGAAGATCGCCCGCGCCACCACCAGGTTGATGCAGGCCGCCGGTGTCGACTTCGCCATCCTCGGGCAAGAAGAAAGCTGCACCGGCGATCCGGCCCGGCGCGCCGGCAACGAGCTTCTCTTCGCGCAGCTGGCCGAGACCAACGCCGAGGTGCTCAACGGCTACAAGGAGCGAGGCGGCATCCGCACCATCGTCACGGCCTGCCCGCATTGCTTCAACTCGCTGAAAAACGAGTATCCCGACTTTGGCGCCAAGTTCGAGGTCGTGCACCACGCGGAGTTTTTGCTTGGCCTGTTGGCGATGAAAAAGCTCGTCCCGACCGCGGCGGTCGATGGCAAAATCGTGTACCACGACAGCTGCTATCTGGGCCGGTACAACGGCGTGTACGAGGCCCCACGCGACATCCTGCGCGCCATTCCCGGCGTCGAGCTGGTCGAGGTCGACTACTGGAGCAAGTCACGTGGCCTCTGCTGCGGCGCCGGCGGCGCGCAGATGTGGATGGAAGAACAGAACGCCGATCGCGTGAACGTGAAGCGCACGCTCCAGCTGATCGACACTGGCGCCAAAACCATCGCCAGCGGCTGCCCGTTCTGCATGACCATGATCACCGACGGCCTGAAGAGCCAGAACCTCGAAGACGAGGTCAAGCCGATGGACGTGGCCGAGCTGCTCGAAAAGTCCTGCCTCCCATTGAAGGTGCAACCTGCACCGGTCCCGCCGCCCCAGCTGCCCCCGCCGGCCGAGCTGGAAAGCAGCGCGGCCGCCGAGTAGACT
>JAYUXI010000052.1:0-12763 GCA_043753085.1 Myxococcales bacterium
CCGCATCCCCTACGTTCTGACTTTGGCCGCGGCTTCGGTGCTGGGCGCGTGTGGCGGCGGCGGGCCGGGCATCGTGTCCCACGTCACGCTGGTCGAGCAGCTGCCGCTGGCGGCAGACGTGGCGCTGGTGGTTCCCGCCGAGAAGAACGACATCCTCGGCCTCGTGTACGACGGGCCGCGCGCCGGTCTGGGCGACGTACGCAGCGTCGGCGCGCTCGGCGGCAGGCTGCGCGACAACCCGTGCGCCGAGTTCCTCGTGCGGGACGACCAGAAGGTCGAGACGCACGTCGCGGACGCGTGGCCAGTCGACGATCCGATCATGGCGCTGCTCGGCTTCGAGCCCTACCTCGGCGTCAGCACGCACTTGTTCGTCCTGCTCGATGCCACCGTCACGTCGTTCACGGAGCCTGGCGATGGCTACGCCGCGTGCTGCGCCGAGGAAGACTGCGGCAGCGGTCTGGTTTCGGCCGTGTACGAGGGCAACTTGAACCTGCACGCGGCCATCCAGGTGCAGAGCGCGTCGCCGCCGCTGGTGTTGCTCGACCGCTCCGGAGGCTCACTCGGCCTCGGCCTGCACGAAGGCAAGTCGTTCCACGGCGTCGTTGCCGTGGAGCTGACCAGCAACTGACCTGCTCTCCGGTATCCAGGATCGGCGACCTACAGGCACGACGATCGCCGAGATCAGATGAAAGCCCAGCCCGACCGCTTGGTCGGAGCTGGGCTTGTCTGAAAAGAGCGGGAGAAGGGATTCGAACCCTCGACGTCAACCTTGGCAAGGTTGCACTCTACCACTGAGTTACTCCCGCAATTCGGAGCACATCTCTTACTCCCTGGGCCGATGGCGTCAACTGGAAAAGATCGCGGCTGCGCGACTGGCGATCGTTCCGTGGTCGACGTCGATGGTTTCCCGCGGGCACAATTCGGTAGCGAAATTCGGCACGTCGCCCCTAGGGTGCCCCGCTCATGCGGCTCTCGCACTTGCTCGGACCGGAGCTGAAACAAGCTCTCCGCGAAGATCCGGAGCAAGTGCGCGCCCTGCTCGACGAGATTCACCCGGAAGATCTTGCCGACCTCGTCTCCGAGCTCGAGCCCGAAGACGCCGCCGAGCTGATGAGCCGCCTGCCCGCCGAGACGGCGGCGCCCATTTTCGAGCGCATGGAAGAGCACGAGCAAGACGAGCTCGTGTCGCTGATGCCGGCAGAGTCGGTGGCGCACATTGCCAGCGAGATGGAGGCCGACGACCGCGCCGACCTCTTCAACATGCTCTCCGACGATCGCGGCGACGAGATCTTCCGCCGCCTCGAGCGCATCGACTCCGAAGCGGCCCTCGAGGTGCGCGAGATCGAGAAATGGCCGGAGACCAGCGCGGGCCACCTGGTCACCACGCGCTACGTGTGGGTGCCCCCAAACGCCACGGTGGGCGACGCCGTGATGGCCGTCCGCGAGATGATGGATGAGGACGACGATCCCATCTACTTCGTCTACCTCGTCACCGACGGCGACCAACTGGTCGGCGCGGTGCCGCTCCGCCAGCTGATCCGCCACGATGATCGCGCCATGCCGCTGGCCAAGCTTACCGTGGCCAACCTGATGAGCGTGCCGCCGGCCATGGACCAAGAAGAGGTCGCCCGGCAGATGTCGAAGTACGATCTGAGCGAGATTCCCGTCATCGACGCCGCCGGCAAGATGCTCGGCATCATCACGGTCGACGACATCATCGACGTGCTCACCCAGGAGCAAACCGAGGACGTGCAGAAGCTCGGCGCCGTCGAGCCGCTCGACGTGCCCTACTTCCACACGAGCATCTTCGAGTTCGTGAAGAAGCGCGGCTTCTGGCTGATCGTGCTGTTTTTTGGCGAGTTCTTCACGCAGACCGCTCTCCGCCACTACGATCCGGTGTTCGCCATGTTGCAGGGCGCCACCTACTACGTGCCGTTGCTGATCTCGGCCGGCGGCAACTCCGGCTCGCAGTCGTCCACGCTGATCATTCGCGGCATGGCCGTCGGCGACATCAAGGCGCGGGACTGGTACCGCGTGCTCGGCCGCGAGCTGCTCCTGGGGTTCATCCTCGGCGGCATCCTCGGCTTCATCGGGTTTTTGCGGGTGCTCCTGCTCGACCCGGACCAGCACGTGGGCTTCGCGCTCACCATCGGCCTCACGCTGGTCGGCATCGTGGTCACCGGCTGCACCGTCGGCTCACTTTTACCCATCGGGCTCAAGCGCGTCGGCCTCGACCCCGCCACCAGCTCCACGCCCTTCATCGCCAGCCTGGTCGACGTGCTCGGTATCATCATTTTTGTGCAGTCTGCACGTTTCGTGCTGGGCCACCTGTTCGGGGTCCACGGCCTGCCATGAAGCGTTCCGCGCAGGCTCGCGAGAGAACGTGGCGCGCGAGCCCTTGACCTCACCGGTGGCAGAAAGCACGAACACCTGGTCGAACCTCGATCCGACGAGTTGGATAATCTCGCGCCGCACGCGAAGGTCGGCTGGAAAATCGCCAAAGCACTCGAGTTTGGTGAGCACGTAGACACCCGAGGCAGGCGTGCCGCCAGCGAAGACGGGAAGCTCCTGTCCAGCTCCGGCGGTCACGTCGGTACCTTGCTGCTCGAGCGACGAGCACGCCCCCACATCGGCCTTGCCCCCGCACATCACGGCGTATCCTTGCGTGCTGCCGCACGCGTTGCAGCCTCATCCACGCTTCCATCGTGCTGTTGCTCGGGGCGTGATAGCCAACACCTTCGATGAATCGAACGCGTCTTCCGAGCGAAGCGAGCCGGCCTCGTTCCGGCGTGGCCCTGGCGCTCTTGTGGCTCTCGGCCTGTCACACGCACTATCGCCCCGTCGACGACTTCGAGCTGGGCGAGGGTGGTGGCTGCGCCGACCTCGCCGATCACACGCGCTACTGCTGGGGCACGGACACCCCGTCGAAGTCGGCGAAGCCGATGCTGGCGGCCCGCGCCGGAAGTCTGCCCACCGCGCCCGACACGCCCCGCTTTCGGCTCGCCGGCCTCACGCTGTGCGATCACGCCGCCGAAAGCCCCGTGGACTGCGAGACGCTCGCGGCCGAGCCCGTCTCGTTCGCGCAGAGCCCGCACCATGCCTGCGTGGTCAACGCCGCGGGCGAGGTGCTCTGCCGCGGTGAGTCCAGCAAGGGCCGGCTCGGCTCGGGTGTCACCGGCTTCGCGTCCCGGCTGCGCGCCGTGTCCGGCGTGGTCGGCGCCAAAACAGTCGCCCTCGGCGACGACTTTTCGTGCGCGCTGCTGCGCAACTCCACCGTCAGCTGCTGGGGCTCGAACGAGCGTCACCAGCTGGCGCAGCCCGATCCCGTCGTGCACGACACCCCCACACCCGTGGTCGGTCTCTTCGCGGTAAAGGTCCTGCGGGCCCGCGCCGAGCAAGCGTGCGCGAGCCTCACCGACGGCGGCCTGCGGTGCTGGGGTAGCGCCCGCGGCGACGGCGCCTCGATGGGCCGGCCCGGCACGGTCAACACCGTGCCGATGCCGGTGCAGTTTCCGTGAGCCACCACTACGACGTCGTGTGCCTCGGCATGACGCCGGGGATCCTCGCCGCCGCGGCGCTGCTGGCGCGGCGCACCTTTCGCGTGCTGGTCGTCGGCGAAGGCCACCGCCGGGCGCGCTACGCCTACGACGAGATCCCGCTGCTGCGCCGGCAACGTCCGCCCGTCGGCTACGACACGCCGGTGTTTGCCCGCATCCGGCTCGAGCTCGCGGAAGAGGCCACGTGGCGGCGCAAGGCCAGGCTCCTCGATCCGATGTTCCAGCTGCAATGGGAGGGCGGCAAGTCGCTTGCGGTGCCGCCGAGCCTGGAGCGATTCCTCGGCGAAGTCGAGCGCGTGGCGCCGGGCGAACGCGCGGCGGTCGCTGCATTCTACCCGGAGCTTGCGGAGTACAACGCGTGCATGGATGCGCTGTTGCCGTCGCCGTCCCACCTGTTCGGACACGGGCTGTTCGCGCGCCGGCGTCACGCCCGTGCCCTTCGCGAGCTGGCCACCCTGCACGCGCAGGTTCCGAACGGACCGCGCGCCCCGATCGGGCCGGCGCTGCAGGAGCTCGTGCGGTTCGCGGCCCCGGTCGTGAACCTTCCGCCGCTCGCGGCCGCGCGCCTGCACGGCTCGTGGACCCGTGGCATCACACGGCTGGAAGGCGGTGACGACGCGCTCGTCGATCTGCTGGTCGAGCGCATCCGCGCCAGCGGTGGCAGCGTCGAGGCGGGAGCGCGCGTCACCGCGCTCGGGACGCGGGGCAAACGCGTCAACACCGTGGCCCTCGACGACGCGAGGCCGCCGGTACAAGCCGGCTTCGTGCTCACGGTGGCGCCAGCTCGCGCTTTTTTTCGCAAGCTTCCGCACTTCTCGCCGGACGCGCGCGATCTGGCCGGGCTGTTCTTGCCGCGCGCAGTGCAGGTACGCACGTCCACCAGCTTCGCGCTTCCCAGTGGCTCGATCCCGGCGGAGTGGGCCGAAGAATGCATCATGCACCGTGCTGGCGAGCTGCCGATCCGCGTGCACGTCGAGCGCGGCAGTGCGCCGGACGCGCCGGGCTTGCTTGCGGTGAGTGCGGATTTCGCGCCCGCCGAGGTGCCGGAGGGGCGCGAGCGCGTGGCCCGTGCGCTGTTTGCGGCCGCCCCCGAGCTGGAACGGGCGATCTGGCTGGTCGACAGCGTGCACGACGGCGCGCCGCTGTGGGATCTGCGCAGCGGCCAGCGCGTGCTCGTACCGCGCGGCGAGCTGCGCGATCCCGGCGCCACGCGCGAGGAGGCCGAGCCACTCTACGAGCTCGACGACGACGATCCGTTCGCGGGCGAACGGCTGGACGCGATCCTGCCGAACGTGTACGTGGTCGGACCCACGGCGATGCCGGCGCTCGGTCTCGAGGGCGAATTCGCCTCGGCGCTGCACGCGGGCTACATGGTGACCAAGAGCGATCGCACGCGTGAAAAGATGCGCAAAGAGCTGTGGAGCAAGCTCGAGGCCGACTCGTGATCCGGACGATGGCCGCGCTGGTTCTGGCTGCTTGCACGTCGGGCGCGCGGATCGAGGCCGAGCGTGCGCTGGCGGGCGGCGAGCAGGTGCGCATGATCACTCTCGAAGCGCAGCGCGCGGCCCTTGGCGCCTTCGAAGGCGTCGGCTGCTCCGACCGCGACGTGTGTTTGGTGAAGGACGCGTGCACCAAGGTGGCGCAGCCCACGGTGGCCGCACTCGAGCACCGCGAGGCCGCCTTGGCGGACGTGGCGCTGCTGAAGGATGGCAGCGCACCGTCGAACGTGGCCGAGGCCGCGCGCGCCCGCGCCGAGGATCTGCTGGCGCGCGCCCACGACGAGCTCGAGGCGGGCAAAGCCGCGGTGCCCGCGTGCGAAGCGGCGCTCGCCGTGCTCGCACGCGCCGCGAAGAACAAGTAGCCGCTACGCCGGGTGGAAGGTGACCGGCAAGCCGTGCTTCGGCCGCAAGGTCACCTGCGGGTCGAGCTCGAGAACGTAGTCCGCTGCTCGCTCGAAGTGGCCGCTGCGCACCAGCAATGCAGTGAGGATTTGCATCTCCATCATGGCGAAGTTGTTGCCGATGCAGAATCGATGGCCGGCACCGAATGGCATGTACACGTGTTTGCCGATCTGGCTGCGGACGGCTGGCCGGAAGCGCTCGGGATCGAACTCGGACGGGCGCTGCCAGTGCAGGGCGCTGCGCTGCACTGCGTACGGACTGAACACCACGATGGTGCCTTTTCGCACCAAAATCTCGCCGATCACGTCGTCCTCGGCAGCTTGACGCTCGAACACGTAGGCGGGCGGGTAGAGGCGCATGGACTCTTCGATCACGCAGGTGACGTACTCGAGCCGCTTGAGGTCGGCTGGCGTGGGCATGCGGTCGCCGAGCACGTCGGCCACCTCGGCGCGCATTCGCTCGCGCACCGCCGGGTGCTCGGCCACCAGGTAGAACAGGAACGTCAGCGCGTTGGCCGTGGTCTCGTGCCCGGCGAGGATCATGGTGAGCAGCTCGTGCTTGATCTGCGCGTCGTCCATGGTCTCGCCGGTGTCCTCGTCCTTGGCGTCGAGGAGCATGTCGAGCAGATCGCTGCGACGGGCTGGATCGGCCTCCGCATGGCGACGCTGGTCGACGATGCGAAGCACCAGGGTGTCGAGCGTCTTTTTCGCGCGGTCGAAGCGCAGGTTGTTCGGCGTCGGCAGCCAGCGTGGGATGCGAACGAGCGACTCGACGTGCTCGTTGGCCCAGTGCAACGCGAGGGTGAGCGCGTCGCCGACGGCGCGCGCTTCGCCGTCCAGATCCCGCGACAGCAAGGTGAGCCCGACGATGCGGAAGGTGAGTCGCATCAGCTCGCGGTGTAGGTCGAATGGACCGGGCTCCCCGGCGAGGCGCAGGACCATGGCCGTGGTGCACTCGCTCATGGTGTCGGCGAAGCCGGCGAGGCGCTGCTTGTGGAACATGGGCTGCACCAGCTTGCGCTGGCGTTTCCAGAACGAGCCTTCGCTGGTGAGGAGGCCCTCGCCGAGCACGACCTTGAGCCCGGCGTAGTTCGTGCTTTTGACGTAGCGCTGCGGGTGGTCGACCAGCACGTGGTGCATGCTCGCGGCGCTGGTGAGCAGCAGGTAGTCGAGGTGCAAGAACCGCAGGCGCACGTCCTCGCCGTGGTCGAGGCTGCGCAGCAGCATGCCGAGACGGTCTCGCAGGCCTTCGAAAAGGTTGCCGACGACGGGCTGGCCCGGAACCCGGGGAAAGCGGCGCTGCGAAGCGGAAGCCATACGAAGTGTCAGCTTACCCGATCGGCTGCGCTGGCGAGACCAGGCGCTCGCCAGCGCAGCAACACCCTCCTACTCATCCGCCCGCCAGCCGTGCTATCCGGGGGCCATGTTCGACGCGATCGCCAAAGGGTTTCGGCAAGCAAAAAACCGGCTCGCCGGCCTGACCGAGCTCACCGAGCAAAATATCGACACCGCTTTGCGCGAGGTTCGCCTGTCGCTGCTCGAAGCAGACGTCGAGCTGGGCGTCGTCAAAGCGTTCCTGGTGCGCGTCAAGCAAAAGGCGCTCGGCGAGGTCGTGCGCATCAAGGCCAAGTCGGCGGTCGGCGAATCCCACAAGGTTTCCGCGGGCGACGTCTTCACCAAGATCTGTCACGACGAGCTCGTCGGTTTCATGTCGTCGGAAGGCCCAGCCATCACCTATGCCGAGAAGGGCCCGACCGGAATCATGATGGTTGGTCTGCAGGGCTCGGGCAAAACCACCAGCTGCTCGAAGCTCGCCAAATACCTGAAAAAGCAGGGCAAGAGCGTGTTGCTCGTCGCCGCCGACATGCAGCGGCCAGCGGCCGTCGAGCAGCTCCAGGTGCTCGGCAAGGCGCTCGGCGTCACGGTCTTCAACGTCGCCGGTGCCACGCCGCTCGCCATCTGCGAACAGGCTCTCGCCGAGGCCAAGAAAGACAAGTACGACGTCGTCGTCTACGACACCGCCGGCCGTCTCGCGATCGACGAAGCGCTCATGACCGAGCTCGAAGAGATCAAGGCCAAGGTCGCGCCCGACAACATCTTCCTCGTGGTCGACGCGATGATCGGCCAAGACGCGGTCAAGGTGTCGAAAGGTTTCCACGAGAAGCTCGATCTCACCGGCGTCGTGCTCACCAAGCTCGACGGCGACGCGCGCGGCGGCGCCGCGCTCAGCGTGCGTGAGGTCACCGGCGCCGCGGTGAAGTTCGTCGGCCTCGGCGAAGGCGCCGACAAGTTCGAGGAGTTCCGCCCCGACGGCATGGCGTCGCGCGTGCTCGGCATGGGTGACGTGGTTGGCCTGATGAACGACTTCCAAGGCGTGGTCGACGAGAAGAAGGCCGCCGAAGATGCGATGAAGATGCTGGAAGGCAACTTCACGCTCGACGACTTCCTCGACCAGATCAAGATGATCCAGAAGATGGGATCGCTCAAGGAGCTGGTCGGCAAGATGCCGGGCATGGATCAGATGATGCCGGAAGGCGCCAACCTCGACGACAGCGAGCTGACACGCATCGAGGCGATGATCCATAGCTTCACCCGCTTCGAACGCAAAGATCCCTATGCGCTCGTGCGCGAGCCGTCACGGGTCGAGCGCATCGCCAAGGGCTGCGGCCAGCCGGGCCAGGCCGTCAGCGAGCTGGTGCAGCGCTTCTTGTTCATGAAGCAGATGATGGACGGGCTCGGCCAGAACATGGGCATGCTCGGCAAGATCCCCGGGATGAAGAATCTCGGCATGATGAAGAACCTGAAGAAACTGGCCGCGCAGGGCGGAATGCCCGGCATGCCAGGAATGCCCGGCATGGGAATGCCCGGCATGGGAATGCCCGGCATGGGCGGCTTCCCAGGCCTACCCGGCATGGGTGGTTTTCCGGGCATGGGCGGGTTCCCCGGCATGGGCGGCATGGGCACCGATGCCGAGAGCCTGACCAAGATGAAGGCGCTCAGCGTCCAAGAAAAGAATCACAAAAAGGCGCAGCGCAAACGCGAGAAAGACGCGCGCAAGAAGAACAGGAAATGAATACGATGATGAAGCTCAGTTTTGCCGCGCTGGCCACCCTGGCATGCATGCATGTTGCATGTGTCGAAGGCGGCAAAGAGATCACCGCCGAAGAGAAGGCGAAGCTGCAGTCGTACATCGTGTCCGAGGTTCCGGCCGACGCGACCAAGATCGACATCAACTACGACAACAAGGTGCACATCGTCGGCGTGAAGGTCGAGCCCGCGGGCCCAGTCGCGCCCGGCACCGAAGTGAAGATGCGTTACTACTGGCGCTGCGACGAGCCGCCGGGCGCGGATTGGTCCCTGTACACACACGTCCTCGACGCGGTCACCGGCAAGATCGAAAACCTCGATTGGAACGGCCCGATCCGCGAGGCCCGCGGCGAAAAGCATATCATGGGGCCGGCGTCGTGGGAGCGCGGCAAGATCTACGTCGACGAGCAGACGTTCACCGTGCCCAGCTGGGACGGCATGGGCGGCGAGCTGATGGTGCGTACCGGCCTCTGGAAGGGCGATGATCGCATGCGCATCCTCTCCGGTCCGAACGACGGCACCAACGGCGGCATCGTGGCGCGCCTGGCCATCGCTGGCAAGAAGGGCGCCGAGCCGAAGCCCAAGCCGACCTTGCCCGAGCTGCGCGTGCCGAAACTGAGAGAAGGCATGGCCATCGTCGTCGACGGCAAGGGCGACGACAAGGCCTGGGCCGAGGCGGCGTCCACCGGCGCCTTCGTCGACGTCGGGTCGGGACAATCGAACACGTCGTTCCCCGTCAACGGCACCGCCAAGCTTACCTGGGACGCGACGTCGCTCTACGTGCTGGCCGAGGTGTCGGATCCGGAGCTGTCTGGCGGCTTCAAGGATCCGAAGACAGAGGCCGACAAGTGGACCACGACCGGTCAGCCCAAGCTGTGGACCGGCGACACCGTCGAGCTGATGATCGATCCCGACGGCGACGGCGACAACGTCAACTACTACGAGCTGCAGATCAACACGCAGAACAAGGTCTTCCACACCCAGTACGACGGCTACAACACGCCGAAGACCGAGCCGAACGGACCGTTCGGCCACGAAGACTGGGATCCCAAGGTCAAGAGCGCCGTCGTGCTGAAGGGCACGCTCGACAAGGACGACGACAAGGACGAAGGCTATACGGTCGAGCTCGCTATCCCGTGGGCCGCGTTCTCCAAGGCAAAGAAATCTCCGCCCGGCAGTGGCGACGTGTGGCGCATGAACATGTACGCCATGCAGAAGAACTCGGGCGTCGCCTGGTCGCCCATCCTCGGCCAAGGCAACTTCCACAAGGCTTCGCGCTTCGCCAAGGTCACCTTCTTCGATCCGGCTGCTCCGGCCATGGTGGCGGATGCGGGCGCGCCGCTCGGTGCCGGTGCGGCCAAAGCCGACGCAGGCGCGAGCAAGAGCAAAAGTGCAGCGGACGCGGGTCGCCGCGGCACCGTCAAGCTGCCCTGACCCTCGCGGTTGCGAGCCTCGAAGCTCGCAGCACAGTGACGCCCGGCCCCAGCGGTAGCAGTCGTCGAAGGCTTGGGCGCGGCGGCTGCTACCAACCAAGGCGGACGGCGAGCGCCATGAGGCCGACGAGGCCCGCCGCGATACCCAGCACCGGCAGCGCGCCGGGTACGAAGTAAGGGAAAATGCTGAGCAGAATGCCGCAAATCAGCTGCGGCGCGCGGGCCTGCTTGCGGCCGTACACCAGCAAGGCGAAGCCCACCAGGCCAACGAACAACTGGGCCAGGAGCACGGTACCGTCCAGGTCCATCCCTTCGATGGTAGCGGAGCACGCGGCGCCGGCGTTCTCTCGCGATCAGAATTCGTCGTCGGCCTCCGACTCGTCACCAGCTTCGTCTTCGTCGTCGGACTCGTCTTCGTCGTCGGCCTCGTCTTCGTCGGACTCGTCTTCGTCGGGCTCGTCGGAGACGTCTTCGTCGTCGGCCTCTTCGTCCTCGGTCTCGCCTTGGGTGGCGCTCGCGGGCGCAGCGTGCACGTCCACGTGCGCGGCGCCGGCCGGGAGCACGATCTTCGGGTTTTTCGGATGGCGCTTGTAAAGCAGCACCGTGCGGCCGAGAACCTGCGCGAGCACGGCGCCTGTTTTGGCGGCCAAGGTGACGGCGAGCTCCGCGCGCACGTCGCGGTCTTCTTCGCTGAGCTTTACCTTGATCAGCTCGTGGGCGGCGAGCTGGGCGCAGGCCGACGCGACCAGCTCGGCGGTGACGCCGGCCTTGCCGACGTGGACCACTGGGTCGAGGGCATGGCCGAGGCCGCGCAGGTGGCGGATCTGCTTCGGGCCGACCGCCACCTCGCGCGGCGGCTTGACCTTCTTCGCGGTGATCTTGCGCAGCGGCGTGCGCTTCTTCGCTTTGCCGCCGTCCACCTTGGCGCTTGCCCCGCGTCGATTGTCCTGGGCGTGGCGGAGATCTCGCGCGGATTTGTAAGCGGCCATGGCCGCTACCACTAGAACAAACGTGCCGCGGTGTCGTCCGTGAACAGCCACGACGCGGTGGGGACGAACAGGCGTGCGCCCTCCTGCCGCACGCGTCCACGTGCCAGCAGGAGATCGAGCGCGCGCTTGCGTTCGGACGGCCACGGCTCGACGCCCAGCCCTCGCGCGGCCGCTTCGAGATCGAACCCGGAGGCAAGGCGCAGGCCGAGCATGATGCGCTCGCGCAGCATGGTCTCGCCGTCGATCCGCTCGACGCTGGTGCTGACGCCGTCGGTCTCGCCCGGTGGGCCCGCCGGCATGGCCAAGCAGCGGGCAACGTAGCGCGCGGGGTCGATCTCGTTGCGGTAGCGCACGCCCACGCCTGCTTCGTTCTTCACGAACCCGACAGCGCCGGTGCCGAGGGCCACGTACTCGACGCCGTGCCAGTAGGCGAGGTTGTGCCGCGCTTCCTGCCCGGGCACGGCGTAGTTCGAGATCTCGTAGTGGTCGAGCCCAAAGCGGGCGAGCGCCTCGTGCACCGCCAGGAAGCACTCGGCGACGCGCCCGTCGTCGGCCATGGGCAGCCGCCCGCGTTTGGCCAGCTCGCCGAAGCGTGTGCCGGCCTCGATGGTGAGCTGGTACACGGACAGGTGGCGAAGCCCGAGCTCGGCGAGGCGAATGGCGTGGCCCGCGGCCGTTTCCGGCGTCTGCGCGGGGAGGCCCACGATGAGATCGGCGGACACGCGCGGCACGTCACTGGCAAGCGCCTCGCGCAGCGTCGCGAGGGCACCGCTTGCATCATGCAAGCGTCCGAGAAACGTGAGCTCGGCGTCGTCGAGGGACTGCACGCCGATCGAGAGGCGATTGACCCCGACCGCAGCCAGCGCATCGGCGTGGGCGCGGTCGAGCGAAGTGGGGTTGCACTCGACGGTGACCTCGAGCTCGTCGTCGACGGTCACGAAGCGGCTGCGCAGTGCCGAGACCACACTGCCCAGGCTGCCCACGCGCCAGAGACTCGGCGTGCCGCCGCCGAAGAAGATGGTGCCGAGCGTGCGCCCCGCAAACGCAGCGGACCGGGCCTCGAGCTCAGCGCACACCGCGGCTGCGTACCCGGCGTGATCGATGTCCGCGCGCGCGGTTTTGTAGCTGACGAAGTCGCAGTAAGGGCACTTCTCCAGGCAGTACGGAAAGTGCACGTAGCCGGCCAAGGGAATGCGCCGCGAAGGCTCTGCCGCTGCCGGCTGCGCTGCAAGTTTACGGGTCATGGTTCTGCAGGCTTCTTGGCGTCCAAGATCCAGAGTGTTACCTTTTTGATACGTACGCGAGTTCTGATGAACGGCGGACCCCCCCCAGATGCTTCCAGTCGAAGAGCTAGTCGAACGAGTCAAGGGCTACCAACCCGCAGCAGACACCGGTCTCCTGCGGAAAGCATACGAGTACGCCGAGAAGGCGCACCAAGGCCAGAAGCGAAAGAGCGGCGATCCGTACTTCACGCATCCGGCCAGCGTCGCGGGCGTCATCTGCGACCTCCGCCTCGACATGGCCAGCGTATGCGCCGGCCTCCTGCACGACGTCGTGGAGGACACGCTCGCCACCCGCAAGGACATCGAGGGCGAGTTCGGCGAAGAGATCGCCGACCTGGTCGACGGCGTCACCAAGTTGTCGCAGGTCAACTTCACCTCGAAGGAAGACCGCCAGGCCGAAAACTTCCGCAAGATGGTCGTGGCGATGGCACGCGACATCCGTGTGCTGCTCATCAAGCTGTGCGATCGCGTCGACAACATGCGCACGCTCGAGCACATGAAGCCGGAGGCACAG
>JAYUXI010000053.1:0-12753 GCA_043753085.1 Myxococcales bacterium
TCGTGTCGACCAAACAGATTCTCGCCCTCCTCAACTCTCACGTCGATGGCGACGAAGACACATTACTGTCCATCGCCTTGCAGATCGCCGCGCAGGAAGCGCGGCAGGGACGCGCGGACGACGCGGATAAGCTGAAGCGGCTGGTGCAGCGGGCACGCGAGCAACGTCGTGTTGGCCGACCAGCAGGCGGACAGGCGCCGATTCCCCTCGCCCGGCCACGAAGCGAGCTGCAGGGCTTGCTGGAGAGCGCGTACCCTAGCACGACACTGTCGAGCATGGTGCTCGCCGAGGATGTCGAAGAGCGGCTCCAACGCGTGGTGCGGCAGCAACACCACCGGGCCACGCTGCGCGACCACGGACAGAAACCGGGCACGCATCTCCTCCTCGTGGGGCCCCCCGGAACCGGCAAGACCATGACCGCTTCCGCCATGGCCGGGGAGCTGCGGCTTCCACTCTTCACGGTGCGCCTTGAGTCTCTCTTTAGCCGCTTCTTGGGAGAGACAGCAGGGAAGCTCCGGCTTCTCTTCGATCAAGTTGCGCAGACGCGCGGTGTGTACCTGCTCGACGAGTTCGATGCGATCGGCGCGCGCCGTGGCGACCCCAACGACGTGGGCGAAGTTCGGCGCGTCCTGAACTCCGTCCTCACCTTCATGGAAGAGACGAACGCGACGGACAGCCTGGTGCTAGCCGCGACGAACCATCCCGAGATCCTGGACGACGCGCTCGCCAGGAGATTTGACGACGTCGTCGAGTACGAGCTTCCCGACAGCAGGGCCGCACGCGCCGTCGTCGAGCGGCGCCTCGGCACATTCAAGCTCCCAACCAAGTCGTGGACCGCGCTCGCGCGCCCGCTCGTGGGACTTAGCCAGGGTGAGCTGGTACGTGCCGCGGAGTCCGTCGTGAAGGACGCGATTCTTGAAGGGTCGAGCGAGATCGCACCGGAGGCTCTGCGCGACGCGCTCGCGGCGCGCCACCTGCTCAAGGCAAAATTCCGCCGGCCGGCGGACCAGTAGAGACAAGCGCGCCGAGCGCCATCGAGGGGACCGTAGGGGGCTATGGCGCAACCGGAAAACTACGACGTAAGAGACCAGCGACATCTGTCGATCGACTCATTTCGAGTCGCGGTCGATTACGACTATCCACCACGGGATCGAAGTCAGAAGCCGCGCCGCGGCGATCACGCGGCGCATGCCGCGTCGCTACTCGGACAGCTCGCTGCCGCACTGGGCGCGCAGCCACAACCTGGCGCTGACATCCGCCTGCCAGTTGCAGGTCTGAAGCCGGGAACGGTCGTCGAGCTCACGACGCTCCCGCCCACTCCACGGGCCGTTGCCGTCAGGGTACCGGCCGCCATCGAGTCGGTATCAACCGGCATCGTGATCCTTCGGTCCAAACGCAACCAGGAACGCACGGAAAGCGCCCTGCTGTTCGTGCCCGACGACGCTCGTCAGCCGCTGGCCGAGCGCATCGCCGAGTATATTCGCGAGCCCGGTGAGGGCCGACGCAGGCACCTCGAGCGCTTCGAGGTCATCGAGACCGTGAAGGCTTCGGAGGTAGCGGCGCTTTTTGCAGGCCGCTTCGACGCCGACGCTCCTGAGGCCGCGTGGTGGGAACTCTGGGTGAGGGGCTCAACCCATGGGCTACCAGGCGCTGTCGGTACTGCAGCTCGAAACGCTGGCCTCGACGTCCACGCGGACCGACTCGAGTTCCCGGAGACGACCGTGCTGTTCGTTCACGCCTCTGCCCGAGACCTAATTGGGTTCGTGGGGCGCGTTCGCGGTGCATCAGCGAAATTCGCCGTGCGACCGGCACGATCGAACCCTTTCTCGAAGTCGGTGCCACCGGAGTCGACCAGCACCATTGGGTCGCGGATCTGTCGGCGCGGATTCGGCGCGCGCCGGAGGACGTGCCGGTCGTGTGCGTGCTCGATACGGGCGTCGCCGGGCCGCATCCGCTCCTGGCCCCTGGGCTTCGGGGCGCCTGGGCCTACGACGACGCGTGGGGTACAGACGACCAGGAGAGCGCCGGGGGCCATGGAACGCCGCTGGCGGGACTGGCCTTGTACGGCGACCTCGACGCGCTCATGAATGGCGCCAACCCGGTCCAGCTCACGCACGGGATCGAGTCGATGAAGTTGCTTCCTCCTCGAGGGTTCCCGCAGACGGGGCCGAGGAGCTACGGCAGCGTCACGCAGGCTGCGGTGGCCCTCGTGGAGATTGAACGGCCCGTGGCTTCACGCAGCTTTTGCCTCGCCATCTCGACCTGCGACTTTCCGCCTGACCGTCCTTCCACGTGGAGTGGTGCGCTCGACCAGATTGCGTCCGGTTCCATGTTGGGCGACCAGGTCGACGGGTTGCACGCATCGCGGCTGCCGAAACGCCTCTTGGTTGTGGCTACTGGAAATGTCGAGGGTGGCGCGGTGTCGGCCGTGATGCCCCTACGTCCACTCGAAGATCCCGCGCAGAGCTGGAACGCGTTGACCGTTGGCGGCTTTACCCGCAAGGAGCAGACGAGCCGCACGGTCCCAGACCTCACACCCACCGTTCCGGCCAACCATCGCAGCCCATTCAGCCGTGGCTCCGCTTCGTTGCCGCCAGACATCACGCCCATCAAGCCGGAGGTTCTTTTCGAGGCCGGCAATATGCTGACGCACAAGTCCGGCTTCTGCGGATCCGACCCAACCGTTTCCCTGCTTTCGACTGGCTCGGACGTCACCGGCGCGCCGCTCGTACCGTTCTTTGCAACGAGCGCCGCCGCTGGCATGGCCAGTCACTTCCTCGGCCGTCTGCAAGCAGCGCGGCCCGATCTGTGGCCCGAAACCCATCGTGCGCTGATGGTGGACTCGGCGCAGTGGCCGACGCCAATTCGCAAGCGACTGATCGGGAAAGGGGCACACTGGAAGACCTCCTCGCGAGCGGCACGTCAGGCCATCCTCCGAGAGGTGGGGTACGGCGTTCCCGACATTGAACGCGCGATGCTCTCAGCGCGCAATGACGCCACCCTGATCGCCGAAGCCGAGATCCAGCCGTTCACGTGGGGGGAAGATCGGCGCAGCGGGGTCTACAACGAGATGCACTTCTACGAACTGCCGTGGCCGAAGCGCGTCCCGGAGAAGCTCGAGAGCGACGTTGTCACGATGAAGGTCACGCTCTCGTACTTCATCGAGCCAAATCTTTCGGGCAAGGCCGCTACGCGGCCAGACACGTACCGTTCGGTTGGCTTTCGTTTCGACCTCAAAAAGCGAACAGAGTCAGCGGCACACTTCCGCGGCCGACTCTCCGCGAGCCAGGAGAAGCCACCCTCCGAGTACGAGCGCGAATCGAGCCATTGGCTACTGGGGCCGAAGGCCGTGCAAGCCGGGTCACTTCACTGTGACTTGTGGCGCGGAGCCGCCATCGACCTCGCCGGTCACGATGCGATCGCCGTGTATCCTGTCGGTGGCTGGTGGAAGTCGCACCTCGGCCAGAAGCGCGTTGAGGACAAGGCGCGCTATGCACTCGTCATCTCAATCGCCGCGCCGGGAAAAGAGGTCGATTTGTACTCCGAGATCGCTGGCCTGATCCAGGTCAAGGAGCTGCAGGTCTCCATCGGTTGACCCGCACCAAGTGCTGTCGCCGTGCCGGCACCGACTCGGCAAGGACGCTCGACGGCAGCCGGTCGGTTCCCGAGCGGTCAATCGGACAGGTTCTTAATTCAGGCCCAGACCGGCGCTTCGGACGGCGCGTAGATCGTGTCATACCAAGCTGAGTCGCCACTGCTGCACTTACGCAAGCTGGTCGCGCGGTAGACAGCCGAGCTGCTGCTCCTCGACACGACCATCTTCGCGAGGGCAGCCGAGCTGCCTTCTGGCGAATCGAAAAGTCTCCGTGGGGCAGCCGAGCTGCTTCTTCCCGACACGAAACGTCACGCGGAGGGCAGCCCAGCTGCCCTCGGACGACTCGGAGCGTCTCCGGAGGGCAGCCGAGCTGCCCCTTCGAACAAAAAAGATCACGACGACGCGAATTCGCGCAACCGTCCGGCACACGCCGCCGACAGGCCTTTCGAGCGCATGAAGCGCCCACCCGAAAGGAATCTCGTCGTGACCACTCAGACCGAAAACAACGTCTCCGCCCCCGTCCATGCCTCGTTCCAGGAAGCCTTCACGGCCACCGCGAAAGATCGCGCGGCCCTCTTCCCCGACCAGCTCGCCGCCATCAATCTCGATGTGGAGCAAGTCGTCGCCACCGTGCTCGGTACAGTGCCTACCGTCCGCACCTTCCGCGAGTCGGCTTCCAAGCTGCCCGACTTCGACGTCACGCAGCTCGACTCCCTGCAGTCGTACGCCGAAGCGCTCGCCCACGCGCAGCGCATCTACCGCGGCGCCACCGAGCCCGTCGACGCGCTTCCCGAGCTCGCCGCGCGTGCCAGTGAGCTGCGCGAACTCTTGCTCGCCGATGCCAAGGTGCTCGCTCGGCGCAAGCTGATCGACGGCAACCGTCTCGCCGAGCTGCAGGGCGGCAACGGCTACCTCGCCGCCGGCTCGGACGTCGGTGTGCTCGTCGACATCCTGCGCGCGAACTGGTCGACCATCGCGTCGAAGAGCGCCGTGCAGGCCGCCGAGCTCGACGAAGCCGACCAGCTGTTCGAGCGCATCACCAAGGCCAACGCAGAGCGCTCACAGCCGGGCCGCACCGCGATCGCCGCGGACGACGATCGTCGCCGCGCGTACACCCTCGTGCTGGGCGCGTACGATCAGGCCCGCCGCGCGGCATCGTTTCTGCGCTGGTCGCAGCAAGACGCCGAAAAGCTCGTGCCGTCGCTCTGGGCCGGTCGCGGCGGCCGCGGCAAGCAGAAGGTCGAGGAGCCCATCGTCGTCGACGAAGAGACCGTACCCGAACCCGTGGTGCCCGTCGCGCCCGTGGGGCCTGGCATGCCCGGTGGCTCTCCGTTCGCGTGAGGAAGGCCATGACCGCGAATCTGTATCTCGGTTCGAAGCGGCGACTCGATGGGCGCGGCTCTCCGGAAGCACTCCGGATGCCGGCCCATCATCTCGTCACCCACGGCGTCGTGGTCGGCATGACGGGCAGCGGCAAAACCGGACTGCTCATGGTCACCGTCGAGGAGGCACTTCGGTGCAAGGTGCCCGTACTCGCGTTCGACGTGAAAGGAGATCTGCCCAACCTGCTGCTCTCCTTTCCGTCGTTCGACCCGACGCCCGTGGTGCCCTGGACCAGCGCGATGGCGTCCCCCGACGATGGACGCTCCGCCGAGGAGATCGCCGCGGGGTTGGCGGCGGAGAGGCAGGCCGGGCTCGAGGCCTGGGGGATTGGTGCGGCGGAGGTGGGCGCGTTTCGCAACGGCACGGCGCTGCGCGTGATCACGCCGGGCAGTACCGCCGGGGAGCCGTTGCACGTGCTGTCTTCGCTCGAGCGCCGGTCGCCACGATGGGACGACGATGTGGATTCGGCGCGGGCATCGCTCAGTGCTGCCGTGTCGCTCGTGCTGCGGCTCCTGGGCCGCGACACCGATCCGGCGCGCAGCAAGGATCACGTGTTCTTGTCGGTGCTCGCGGAGCGCCGTTTGCGGGCCGGGGGCACGGCGGATCTCGCGGCGTTGCTCGAGGACGTCGCAGATCCGCCAATCGACACGGTGGGGGCCTTGGCGCTCGATCGGTTCATCAGTCGCACGGAGCGTCGTGGGCTCGCGGCGGCGCTCAACACGCTGCTCGCGTCGCCCACGTTCGCGAGCTGGCGGACGGGCGCCACCCTAGACGTCGCGAGCTGGCTCACGCCGGGGCCCGATGGACGCACGCCTGGGGTGATCGTGAGCGTGGCGCATCTCGACGACGAGGAGCGCGCCCTAGTGCTGGGCGTGGTGCTCGAAGAAGTGCTGAACTGGGTGCGATCGCTCCCCGGCACGCAGCGACTCCGGGCGCTCGTGGTGTTCGACGAGGTATACGGCTTCTTGCCGCCGCACCCCGCGAACCCGCCGACGAAGCGGCCGCTGGTGGCGTTGATGAAACAAGCGCGCGCGTTCGGCGTGGGTGTGGTGATCGCCACGCAGAACCCGATGGACCTCGACTACCGCGCCCTGGGCAACGCCGGCGTGTGGTGCGTGGGGCGGCTACAGACGGACGCGGACTGCGAGCGCGTCGTCGACGGGTTGGCCTCCGTGGACGGGGGCGGGCAGGGGTCACGCGAGCTCGCCGGCGTGGTGAAGCGCCTCGCGCCGCGGTGGTTCGTGATGCGCGACGCTCATGCGGGGAGCGAGCCGTTCTTGCTGCAGCCGCGGTGGGCGATGTCGCTCTTGCGAGGGCCGATGACTCGACTGGAGATCCAGAAGGCCCGTCTAAATTGGCACGTCGCGCTTGCGGCGGCGGAATAGCGTAGTGACTTGAGAGCCACCGGTCGGTTGCTGCGAGGCGGTTTTCGGCGGGGGCATCACGACGCCGTGCGTCTGACGTTCATTCGCTTCTCAGAAAAGTCGCACGGGTCCGACGCAAGGACCGACGAAGAGCAGCGATTGACCTCACTTGCGACAGCGCCGAGTGCGCAGTGCGCGACACCATGCGCGTTTTCCGACAAGGCAAACGCATGCCGCCCCATAGCGGCGTAACCCCCTGCCGGCCGACCTCGTTGTGACAGGGCCACGGAGAGCTGCGCCGCCTCGCAACCGCGCCCGACCTCGAGGTAATTCTCGTGGATGACGGCTCGCGTGACGGCACCCTGGCGGAGCTCGAAGGAATCGCAGCGGGGTGCGCATCAATCCGTGTGGTCGCGCTGGGCAAGAATCAGGGCAAGGCCGAAGCCGTTCGCCACGGTATGCGCGCCGCGCTCAACGGCGGCGCCGCCGTAGTCGGATATCTCGACGCCGACCTCGCTACCCCAGTGGATGAAGCGCTGCGGCTCTATGCCGATCTTGATCGCCGCAACCTCGACGTAGTGCTCGGCATGCGCATCGCGCACATGGGGGCTCACGTCGAACGCAGCGCGGCCCGGCACTACTCGGGCCGCGTCTTCGCAACCGTGGCCTCGTCACTCATTTTGCGCGCGCCGTTCTACGATACGCAGTGCGGCGCGAAGGTATTCCGGGCGACCCCTGCGCTCGACTGGGCGCTGATCGATCCGTTCATCTCACGCTGGGCGTTCGACGTCGAGCTGCTTGGCCGGCTCATGTGGGCGCCCCACCCGGTGTCGTTGGATCGTATCGCGGAGGTCCCTCTCGACCGATGGATGGACGTGCCCGGCTCCAAGGTGCGCCTCGGCGACTTCGTGCGTTCCGGTGCTGACCTCGCCCGCATCTGGAACGATCTGCGCCGCCGGAAACGCGAGCGGTTGCCATGAATGGCGATCTGCCAGTGCGCAAAAAGCGCGTGAATTCCGAACCGCCCCGCCTCCGCCCGCATGCGCACGGCCGACTGCATACCTAGCCGGTGTGCGCACTTCTCTGGTAGGTACTCGCCCATGCCCAGGACGGCTCTCATAATCGGCGCGGGACCCGCAGGGCTCACCGCAGCTTTCGAACTTCTCACGCAGCAGAAGGACATCGTTCCCCTCGTCGTCGAGGCCACCGACCGCATCGGTGGAATTGCCTGCACCATCGAGCACAACGGCAATCGCATCGACATTGGCGGTCATCGCTTCTTCTCTAAGAGCGACACCGTGATGGACTGGTGGGCTGCCCGCATGCCGTTGCAAGGCGCGCCGGCGAGCGACGACGTCGCCCTCGGCAAGACCAGCAAGGACAAGCCCTTCGCAGACGTCGGGCCCGACCCAGAAAAGGTCGACCGCGTGATGCTGATTCGCGAGCGCATCTCGCGCATCTATTACTTGCGCAAGTTCTTCGACTATCCCATCTCGCTGAAGCCCAGCACGGTTACCAACCTCGGGCTGTACCGCACCTTCGTAGCGGGAGTGGGCTACGTGGCGGCGCAGGTGATCAAGCGCAAGGACGAGTCGTCCCTCGAAGACTTCCTCGTGAACCGCTTCGGCTCGCCGCTCTACAAGATGTTCTTCGAGAACTACACGCAGAAGGTGTGGGGCGCGCATCCGCGCGAGATCTCGTCGTCTTGGGGCGCGCAGCGCATCAAGGGCCTCTCGCTTTCGAAGGCTGTCTTCTCCGCGGCCAAGAAGCTTCTCCCCGCGTCCATCGCGGGCAGAGACAAGGACGTTCGCCAGAAGAACACCGAGACGTCCCTCATCGAACAGTTCCTCTATCCCAAGCTCGGTCCCGGTCAGCTCTGGGAGTGCGTTGCCTCGGACATCCGCGAGATGGGCGGGGAAATTCGCATGCAGCAGAAGGTCGTCGGCCTCGAAGTGCAGAAGGGCCAAGTCGCGGCCGTCACCACGGAGGGCCTCGACGGCGTGCGAACGCGGATCCCGTGCGACTTCTGTCTCTCCACCATGCCGATCAAAGATCTCGTAGCCGGCATGAGCGGCGATTCGATACCGACAGACGTGAAGCGCGTGGCGAAAGACTTGCCCTACCGCGACTTCATGACCGTGGGAATCTTGGCGAAAAAGCTCAAGATCCAGAACGAGACAAGCATCAAGACACGCGGCAACCTGGTGCCGGACACGTGGATCTACGTGCAGGAGCCCGACGTGAAGCTTTGCCGCTTGCAGATCTTCAACAACTGGTCGCCGTACATGGTGAAGTCCCCCGACACGGTGTGGCTAGGCCTCGAGTACATGTGCTCTGAGGACGAAGACATCTGGAAGATGAGCGACGAGGAGTTCACCAAGCTCGCGGTCGACGAGCTCGTGAAGATCGACGTGCTCGAACGGGAGGACATTCTTGACACCTGCCGGTACCGCATCGAAAAGGCCTATCCGGCGTACTTTGGCACGTATGGCGAGTTTGACCGCGTGCGCTCGCATCTGGACTCTATTGGCAACCTCTTTTGCGTCGGTCGCAACGGCCAGCACCGCTACAACAATCAGGACCACTCGATGCTCACCGCGATGGAAGCGGTGCGCTGCATGATCACGGGCGACTCCTCGCGCGAGGAGCTGTGGTCCATCAACACCGAGCAGGAGTATCACGAGACCAAGAGCACGTGATTCGGCGAGCGCTCGGCTCTGCGGCGCTGTTGGTCACGAGTCTCTTCTGCCTGTCTTGCGCGCTCTGGTTTTTTTCGCCCCACGCCACGGCGCTCGAGACTCGTAACGGCGCAACCGTTTCGGTTCCGCTCCCGTGGCGGTTTGCCGAATCCGGGAGCATCCCTGCTCGTCTCTCCGTCGCGCTCGAGGTAAACCAGTTCACCCCGCGGCTTTGGAACTTGGTGCCCAACGATCGGTTGCGCGAGCTGGTCGTGAACGGCACGGCGCTGCCGCTCGCCACGACGTTCACGGCACATCAGCTAGGCGACACGTGGAACGGTGTGGAGGTCGACCTCGGCCCGTACGTACATCCCGGCGAGAATCGATTGGAGGCCGTCGTAGAAAACGGCAGCGGTCCAGGTGGTTTGGGTTTGTATCCGCGCACCGGCTGGCGCGTAGCGTTTCTTGCCGTCGGCATCGTCCCGTGGCTCCTGTTGCTCACTCGTTGGTTTCGCCTCGACCGCGGGCAGCTCGCCTGCTGTGCGCTGGGTCTGTTGGTCGTCGTACTGTACTGGACCAAGACGCCGTGGAACGAGCGATCGCACGATGTCGGCGGGCACATCGAGTACATCGACTACCTCTTGCGAAAGCGGCTGCTGCCGCCGCCGAATGGGGGCTGGGCGTTTTTTCATCCGCCGCTCTTCTATCTTGGTGGCGCCTTGGTGATCGCCGCAGGACGCGCGATCCATCTCGTCGGCTACGACTCGCTGCAGGCGTACTCGCTCGCCTTGTGGCTCGTCTTTTTGCTCTCGTCCGCTGGCACGATGCGGCTGGTTCTGCGCGGGCAATCACTGTACGTAGCCACGCTCGCACTCGCTCTCTGGCCCACAGCCGCGATGCACGGCATCCGGATCGGCAACGACCTGATGCTCTACGCCTGCTGCGGCGTGGCGGTGTGGTTCATGATCTCGTGGTGGCGGTCAGATCGTCGCAAGCACCTGCTCCTGGCGGCCTTCGTGAGCGGGATCGCCATGCTCGCCAAGACCAACGCGATCGTACTGACGGTGACGCTCGGAGGGCTGTTCGTCTTGCGGACGACGCGTTTTGCGCGCTGGCGCACCCGCTCGACCTGGCTCGAAGGAGGGCTTGCGGCGCTCCTCACAGTCACCGGCGTAATGCTCGCGATGGGCAACGGCATATACTACTACTGGCGCGGCAAGACGCCGCACTGGCTGGTCGCCAACGTCGGGAATCTCTCAGAGCAACTTCGGGTACCCAACGAGATCGCGCTTTACCTCGCGCTCGACGTACCGACTTTCCTGACGCAGCCGTGGATCGACGGGCGAACGGAATCGGGGCGGCGCAACTTCTGGAACGCCATGCTGCGCACGGCCGTGACCGGGGAGTGGTCGTACTCGGAAGTCTGGAAGGTGCGAATCGCGTACGCGTGGGGCGTCGTCCTGTTCTTGCTGATCTGCCTGCTGGCGGCGCCGGCGCTACGTCTCGTACGGGCGCGGCGCACCCTGTGGAGAGAAGCGCCCTGGCTCCTTCTTGGCTTTGGCTGGGTGGCGAGCTTGATGGTGCTGCGCTACCAGGCCCCGTTTTCCTGCAGTAACGACTTCCGCTACGTGCTTCCCGTGCTCGTGCCGTTCGTGGTCGCGTGCGTGCGTACGGGCGCACTTGGTCGCCTGCTGCTGATCGCCATGTCCGTCGGGACCGTGCCTTTCGTGTGCTTCCTATGAGACTTCGTACCGGCAACCTACAGCCATCAAGATGAACACACCAATGACTCGCCGATTCGTAGAGCTGCTGCTGCTCGCCTGCGTGAGCGTGCTTTGGGTGAGTCTTGCTCTGCGCGGGACTCAACCCACACTGCATGCGTTCGACGTCCAGGAAGGGGTGGAGCGAGCGGCGAAACTGCCCTGGACGATCTCGCGGCCCCAGCTAGACCGGCACTTGGTCGTCCGCTTCGACGCCACTCCATTGACGCCGAACCGATGGCAAATCATCCCCGATGACGAGCTCGTGGCCGTGCGGTTGAACGGGGCCGAAGTGTCCTTGTCTCGCATCTCCCGCAAGCGACTCACCGACTACGAGCGCGGCTTCACACTCGATCTTGGCGGCCAAGTCCGTTGGGGCTCGAATGAGCTCGAGCTGACCGTGAACAATCACGAGCACGCTGGCGGGCTGAGACTCTATCCGCGTGGACGCTGGTCGTTCGTCCTCATCGGCGTCGGCTTCTTGCCTTGGCTGTGGGGTCTTGCCCGCGTCTTCCGCGTTACGCGCGGCCAACGCGCAGTGCTGCTCGTCGCGCTCGTATCATGCTGCGCCTATTGGTCGGCAACGGCGTGGAACGATCGCACGTACGACGCGGGGTTTGGCGGCGGGCACATGGGCTACGTCACCTACGTTGCGGAGCACTGGGCCCTTCCAAATCCGCAGTCCGGCTGGTCGTTCTATCATCCGCCATTGTACTACGTGCTGAGTGCACTGGTCTGGAGCGCCTCGGGGCGCTTCGAGTTGCCCGGCACGTCGATGATGCAGGCATTCTCGCTTGCGCTCTGGCTGCTGTTTCTCGCGAGCTCGGCCGGCGCACTCCGCATCGCGCTAGGGGATGAGCGTAGGCGGCTCGTGGTTGCCACGGCTACCGTGGCATTATGGCCCTCAAGCGCCCTGCACGGCGTGCGTGTCGGCAACGACGCGGCTCTGTACGCGACGGCAGGACTCGCGGTCTATTTCCTGGTCTCCTGGTGGTACACGAAACGCGAGCGGTACCTGACGCTCGCTGCACTCTGCATTGGCCTCGCATTCGTTGCGAAGAGTAACGCTGCGATCCTGGCTGCGGCCTTCGTGGCGCTGGTGGTGTTGCGAATGGTGCGCGGAGGTCGCCTCAGCGCGTCGACTGCACTAGCTGCCTCCCTGCTACTCGGCGCTGGAGTGCTCGCCGGCCTCGGCAACGCGATTTACCACTACCGCATGGGCCACACGTCCGACTGGCTCGTTGGCAACATTGGAACGCTCGACGATAGCTTGCGCGTGCCGCTCGACGTTGCATCCTTCATCCCGCTCGAGGCGCCGACGTTTCTTACGCAGCCCTGGGTGTTTTCACGAGGGAGCGACACGGGACGCACCAACTTCTGGAATTTCATGTTTCGCTCCGCGCTCTCAGGCGAGTTCGGCTACGAGCTCCGCTCGCTGCGGCTGCTCGCGCTCGTACAGGGGGCTCTGCTCTTGACCCTGGTGGGGTCGCTCGTGATGGGCCTTCTCCAACTGGTCACGAGAAAGCGCCTGTGGTCACAACTTCTCGGGCAGCAGGCGGCGCCCTGGACGATCATGGCTGCGTTGTGGTTCGCCAGCCTGCTCGCGCTTCGCATCAAGGCGCCGTTCTCCTGCAGCAACGACTTTCGGTACATCGTGCCGATCCTGGTCCCGCTCTCGATCGGGCTGGCCTCGCGCGGTCGCTGGGCAGCTGCTCTTCAGCTGGCGATCGCGGTCAGCAGCGTGTGCTTTTCGATATTCCTAGCGCTCGGATGACGAGGGAAGCGAGACGCGTAGAACGACCGCTCGAAGAGTGACGGCGAAGATCACGTTTCTGTGACCCGCGGACGGATCGCGCGGCGCCGCACCAGCGCGAACCAGAGCCGCTGCGCCACCTGCGCGATGCCGATCCAGCCGCTCGCCGCGATGAGGCAGAAAAATGGATCGAAGGGGATGCGGTAGCGGATCTCGCTCT
>JAYUXI010000054.1:0-5394 GCA_043753085.1 Myxococcales bacterium
AGCTCGGCGCCCACTTCCCGTGAGCGCCGAGTTTCTTTTTGAACCTTCCTGGATGCGCAGATGAGCAATTTCAACGTCCTCCGCGCCGTCACCATCGACGGCGCCTTCCGCGTCATGGCGGTCGAGACCACCGACACGGTCCGCGGCGCGATCGAGGCGCAGGCCGCCACCGGCCAGGTGGCCGTAGCCTTCGCCGACATGCTCACGGCGTCCGTGCTCGTGCGCGAGAGCATGTCGCCCGACTTGCGTGTGCAGTGTGTCCTGCAGGGCGACGACCAACGCTCGCGCCTCGTGGCCGACACTCATCCGGACGGCATGACGCGCGGTCTGGTGCAGCTCGCCCAAGGCGCCACCAACTTCACCTTCGCGGAGAAGGGCATGCTGCAGGTGCACCGCACCATGCACAACGGTGCGCTGCACCAAGGTGTCGTCGCGGTGCCACCGGGCGGCAGCATGGCCACGGCGTTCATGACCTACATGCAAGAGTCCGAGCAGGTCGTGTCGATGATGGCCGTTGGCTGCCACGTCGAAGAAGGACAGGTGCGCTCCGCGGGGGGGTATCTCGTCCAGCTGCTGCCCGACGCCGCCGCCAATCAGCTCGCGGTCATGGCCGAGCGCCTCGAAGACTTCCGCGACATCGTGCCGCTGCTGGCCAAGGGCGTGGGCACGCCACGCTTTCTCATCGACGAAACGCTGTACGGCATGCCGTTCGAACAAGTTGCAGAGCGCACCGTTCAATTCGGGTGCAACTGCAGCTCGGAGCGACTCACCGCCGGCCTGGCGTCGCTGCCCCGCAAGGAAGTCGAGACCTTCGTACTCGCCGGCGAGCTGCTGGAGATCCGCTGCGATTTCTGCGGTCGCGAGTTCAAGATCAACCCCGACACGCTGCGTGGCTTGCTCGAAACCAACTGAAGCCGGGCCCAGAATCTGCACCGAAGTGGACCTGTCCCCCGCGTTTCCGGATACGATGCGTGCGGGATGCAGCAGGTCGATTTTTTCAAGCTTCCGCGCGCGGTCCAAGACCGCGTCGTAGGCGGAATGCGCGGGGAGTTTCCGCCCAGTCCGCTGGCGCGGCTCGGCGCGAAACGAGTCGTGCCCTGGCCGTGGCTCGCCCTGTTCGGCGCCGGCATGCTGGCCCTCGCCATCTTGCTCGACCTCGGCTTTGGGTCGCTCACCGATCGTGGGCGCCAGAATGTCGCCTTTCTCGCGGGGTACGTCGCGGCGGCCTTCGCAGTGATGTTCGGCGCCATCGGGGCTCTTTCGCAGCTGGTGCGGGCCGGGCTGGTCCCGTTTCCTCGCGGCACCTTTTTGTATGCAACACGCATCCTGTTCACGGAGCAGCATCCCATTCGCACGGTGGTGCTCCCGCCCGACGCCAGCGTCGACCTCATTGCCTCCGGCCTGGCCGTGAAGGCAGCCGGCACCACCTACCTCTTTCCGTGCGACGCCATGCAAGCTTCTGCGGCCATGGGCGCCATCGCGGCCGTCGCGGCTTCGCGCGCCGAACAACCTGGCGAAAACGAGTTCGTCGACGAGCAGGATCCCCTGCACCAGCCGCGCTTCGCCAGCCCGGTAGGCGAGAGCGAGGCGCTGGTCTTCCGGCTGCCTTCGTGGATCCGCTTCGGGTGGGCCATCGGCCTTGGATTCGCGGTGGTTCTCGGTGGCGTGGCCTTCGGAGTCCGCAACGCCAGGAGCGACCAGAAAATGTACCAGGTCGCCCGCGAGCAAAATACGGTCGCGGCGTACCGAGGTTATCTCGCCTACGGCAAGGCTTTCCGCGCCGACGTCGAGAAGACGCAGCTGCCCCGCGCCGAGCTGCGCGAAGCCGTGCAGGCGCAGAGCCCGGAGGCCATCGTCGCATTCGAAAAAGCCCATCCGAACGTGGCCATCGCGCAGGAGGTGCAGCTGGCCAAGCGCAACGCGCTGGTGGAGGAGCTCTCGCGTCGCGAACGCGCCGGCAACCTCGTTGCCGTGCGCGGTTTTCCGCAGGCGTTTCCCAACTCCGGGCTGAACGCCGAGGCGCAGCTCGCGGTCGCCCGGCTGTATCGAAAGGTGGCCGAGAAGGTCGCCGGCAAGTCGCCCGATGCCGCGCTCGTGCTGTCCGCCGCCTTGCAATACGCCGAAAAGCACGGCCCACAGGCCCACGTCGTGTGGCAAAACAAGCCCTCGAAGAACCTGGCCAACCTCGAAAAAGTCCTGGTCCGAGTGCCGGAGTACATGGGCGAGCCGTCGAAGCCTTCCAGGCACTACGACGACGCCACGCTCGAAAGGCGCGGCGCGGCCTTCGGCGCAGCGTTCTCCGCCGCGGTGGCCGAGGTCATCCCGGCGGAATACCTGCACTTCGAGGTCGCGGCGCAGCCCGGCTTGGCCGTGCCCACGCTGGTCGTGGTCGAGCAGCTGGAATGGTCTGGATACACGCTGCGTTCAAAAAAACCACGCGGCGTGTACGTTGGCATGCAGTTCCGGTACGACGCCACGCTGTCGGTGCCGCAAAGCGCCAAGAGCTACAAGCAGCGCTTCGTCGTCGGCCGCCGCATCACCGATGCGATGCTCAAGGAGTTCGACGAGGCCGAGGCTGGTTTCGAGGCCACGCTGTACGGACGCATGCTGGACGAGGCGCACGACGACGTGCGGAAGAAGCTCGACGCCGCGCTCCTGAAGTAGTGTCTGCCACGCGAATCTGCGCCCTCGTTGCCGCGTCGCGGCATCGACGTGACGTGTCGTGACGTGACGGCACCGGCGCATCCGCGCATGTCATGAAAGGAACGGCACGCGGATTGTCAGCGGCAAAAGGGACATGGCTCTGCCTGTTCTGATACGCTTCCAGCAGGTCATCGATGATGTCTTCCGCCGAGCTTTTTCGGAACCGAGCCAAGGCCCGAGTCGGCACCGTGGTGCGCGACAAGTGGCGTCTCGATGCGCTCCTCGGCATCGGTGGCACGGCCGCCGTGTACGCAGCCACTCATCGCAACGGCAAGCGCGTGGCGATGAAGATCCTGCGCAGCGAGCTTATCAGCTACGAAGAAGTCACCATCCGCTTCGCGCGGGAAGGCTACGTCGCCAACAAGATCGAGCACCCCGGCGTGGTGTCCGTGCTGGATGACGACATCACTGACGACGGCGCGCCGTTTCTCGTGATGGAGCTGCTCGAAGGGCACTCACTCGATCGCTACACGAAGGGCAGCGCCACGGCGCTACCGCTCGATCGGGTGATGATGATGATGGATCGCGTGCTCGACGTGCTCGCCATGGCGCATACGAAGAACGTCATCCACCGTGACATCAAGCCGGCGAACATCTTCCTCACGCGCACCGACGAAGTGAAGGTTCTGGACTTCGGGATCGCGCGCATCACCGACACCATCGACGCGGCCATGACCCAGACCGGCACCGCCATCGGTACGCCGGGCTACATGGCGCCCGAGCAGGCGCGCGGCCGCTGGAGCGAGGTCGATGCGCGCACCGATCTTTGGGCCGTCGGCGCTACCATGTACGCCCTGCTGATCGGCCAGCGCCCCCGCCGCGCAGACACCGTGCAAGAAGAACTGCTCGCCGCCATGACCGAGCCGATGCGTCCCATCGCGGAGGCAATGCCGTCGCTGTCCCCAGTAGTTGCACAATACATTGACAAGTCGGTTGCGTTCGATCGGAGTCAGCGCTTTCCCGACGCCGCCACGATGCAAGCAGCGCTGCGCGAGATCAAGCTTCAACAATACGCGCCGCCGCCTGCCGCAAGCCACCTCGGCGAGCGAATCAGCGGCTACGCGTTGCCTGCTGGCGATCCATCGAACGATCTCACCAAGGCTGCGGCGCCGCCGCTGCTCGTCGCACCGCCCACTCCGCACGTCGTCGATTTCGTCGACGAGGTCACCGTGGCCTCGGCGCCCTCCTGGCAATTGCCTCTGGACGACCTGTCGAACGCGACTGCCTATCCGTTCACGCTGCCCAGCCAGCCGGTGGCGATGCCCGTCCCACGCGCGGCGCCGTCACGCGCTCGTGGCGTCTGGCTGCTGGCAGCGATGCTGGTCCTGTCCGGCGCTTTGGCCGTCGCACTGTTTTTCCGTCGCCCGTCGTCGCCCCCGTCGGCGGCAATGCCCATGGCCGAGCCTCCGATCGCGACCCACACGGCGCCGCGGGCCGTGACCGCCGAGCCTGCGGGGCTGCCGGCCGTCGCGCCCGAAACCGCGGCGGATGCTGGTACGACTCCAAGCGCGGTTCCCAGCAAGAGCCGCCTCGGTGGCGCTCGCGTGCGTCCGCCGACGCCGCCCCATCCCGACGAAAAACCCCAAGGTGACCCCCGTTGCAAGAACCCCGAAACTGCGCCGCCGAGCTGCTACCGATGATGCCTCGCCGCGTCGGTCGGGGAGCGAGCTGGGGCGTGGCTCTCGCTGTTGCGTTTGCTCTTGCTCTTGTTCTTGGCACGTCCCCGTCGTTCGCGGCCAAGTCCAAGGGCGACGAAGCGTTCGAAAAAGGTAGGGCGGCGCTCGCCGCCGGCAACTACGCCGGCGCCTGCGTGCTGTTCGAGGAAAGCGTCGAGCTCGACCCGGCTCCCGGCACCGTGCTCAACCTCGGCATCTGCAACGAGAAGCAGGGCAAGTACATCGCCGCGGTGGGCCACTACCGCAACGCCGCGCTTGCGTTCGGCAAGGCGCCCGCTCGTCTCGACGCGGAGAAGCGTGCCGCCGAAGCCGAGCGCAAGGTCGCCCTCGTGATTGTGCGTCGCAGTCCGGATCTTCCGGCCGACGCGCGCGTCAGCATCAACGGTCGTCAGCTCAAACCCGACGAGCTCGAGCAACCCATGCGGATCGATCCCGGTCCTGTCGAGCTTTCGGTCGATGCCGACGGCTTCGAACGCAACGTCACGCCGGTTCGCGCAGAGTCGGGCATGCAGTCCGAGGCCATTGCCGTGCAAGGCGCACGGCTCAGCACGAAGACCGTGGTCAAGACGGAGGTCCGCGAGGGGGCCTCGCCGCTCCGCACCGTCGGCTTCGTGGTCGGCGGCGTTGGCGTGGCGTCGGCACTCGTCGGCGGCATCACCGGCATCCTGGCCTTGGGGCAAGCCGGCATCTACCGCGACGCGTGCGATCGCCGCTCCGTTCCGAACGTGTGCGACCAACGCGGTTACGACTCCGCCCAGGCGCTCAAGACCTTGGCGCCGCTCAGCACCATCACGCTGATCGCGGGCGGCGTGCTGATTGCGGGCGGAGTGACCTTGATCCTGCTGGCGCCCAAGGGCAGCACCAGCGAGAAGCCGGCCGTCGGTCACTTGCAACTTACACCTTCCTTCGGTCTGCAAGGCGCCGGCGGAAATCTGTCGTACACGTTTCGATGAGCTGCGGTTTCCCATGACCACCCCGTACCGGCTGCGACTGCCTGGCGTACTTGGGCTGTGGA
>JAYUXI010000055.1:0-2143 GCA_043753085.1 Myxococcales bacterium
ACCGCGCCGTCGAAGAGCGCGAGCGTGTGGGTGCGTGCCTCGGTGGCACCAAGGACCCTCGAACCGGTTCGAAGCAACCATGCGGCTGCGCTGCGCCGGCTACTTGGTGCAGCGCATCGCGCAGGCGAGAACTCCGTGGCACCCACAGGGATCCGAAGCCTTTTTGGGCGCGGATTTCTTCGACGCCGAGCCCTTCGATGAGACCTTGGAGGAAGACGTGCCGCCGTGGCTCCTGCCACCGCTGCGACGCGTGGCAGGGCCCGTGGCGCTGGGTGGCTCCGGCGCTTCGGCGACCTTGGTGCGCTGGACGATCTCACGCTCGATGATGTCGGGCTGGGCGACCTCGGCGGGGGCAGCAGAGAGTGATGCCGACAGATCGCCGCCACCGTCGGACAGGGCCCATGCCGTGATCATTGCGCCAAAGCCGACGAACAGCAGCGCCACCACGCCGACGCCGGCGAAAAACAGCGGCGCTCGCGGACCGTGGGAAAGGCTCGTGAGCTGGTCCCACCGGGTGGCGGGGATTTCTTGCGAAGGCCACATCGAGCCGACGTGCTGCGCCGAAAGGGCCGGGCCGGGCACCACCGACGGGCGCAAATTCACGACGTCGAGTGGTTTGATTTCCAGCGAAGAGTGCGTGGTGTGCGCGATGGCGCGCAGGTCGACCATGCCGGTGGGCTCGTGGTCGAATGGATCGGCGCCGTGCGCCGCGGTGCTCTTGCGTAGGGCGACGGCGCTGGTGAGGTCCTTCACCGAAAACAACACCGAGTTCTCGTCGCGCACGCCGTGGCTGAAGGAAGGCGGCGCCGCGGCGTCGCGGACGCCGTTCGAGCGGGGCGCAGGCGGGCGGCTGGCTGGCGCCGACACCATCGCGGGCGGCGGCGCGCTGGGCCGGTGGCCGAAGAAATCGCTTTCGCCCTCCCACGCCGGGACTCGCTCGATCGAGGAAGGCCCGTGCGAGGACGGAGACGAGAGACCGGGCGGTGGACGATAGGACCGCGAGCTCATGGCGTGATTGTCGCAGGACTTCGGCCGCAACGCGAAGACTCTTTCAAGGCGGCGGCGGCGCTGCGCGCGGTGTCCCTGGCGGGCCGGGTGCGCTAAGCCACCACCATGGACGACACCTTCGCGCTCGGCACGCATCGCTTCACGAGCCGCCTTCTGGTCGGCACTGGAAAGTACGCCAGCACCCAGCAGACCGAAGCGGCCATCGACGCCTCCGGCGCCCAGATCGTGACGGTGGCCCTGCGTCGGGTGGACCTCGCAGATCGCAGCGAAGGCTCGCTGATGAGCCTGCTCTCGCGCCGCGCCAGGCTCGCCACCAACCCCGGCGGCGACTGGACGCTGCTGCCGAACACGGCCGGCTGCTACACGGCGGAGGAAGCGGTACGCACGCTGCGCCTTGCGCGTGAGCTCGGTCTCGCCGACCTGGTGAAGCTCGAGGTCATCGGCGACAGGACCACGCTCTTTCCCGACAACGAGGAAACACTGGTGGCGGCGCGCATCCTGGTGAAGGAGGGCTTCGCGGTGCTGCCGTACTGCGGCGACGATCCGGTGCTCTGCAAGAAGCTCGAGGACATCGGTTGCGTGGCGGTGATGCCGCTGGCCGCACCGATCGGCAGCGGCCTCGGCATCCAGAACCGGCACAATCTCGAGCTGATCATCGAGGCCGCGAACATCCCCGTGCTGGTCGATGCCGGCGTCGGCACGGCAAGCGACGCCGCCGTGGCCCTCGAGCTCGGCTGCGACGGCGTGCTGCTGAACACGGCCATCGCCGAAGCAAAGGATCCCGTGCTGATGGCGACCGCCATGCGCCACGCCGTGGCCGCGGGGCGCATGGCGTTCCGTGCGGGGCGCATGCCGAAGCGGCGCCACGCCAACGCCTCGAGCCCGCTCACCGGAGCGATCGGCTCGTGAGGCTCGAGGCCGCTCTGCTCTCGATCGCGCTCGGTGCGCCCATGCAGTGCGGTAGCTCGCACGAGGGCGATCTGCGCATGGAAGACACCGCCGGCGACGCCTTGTGGGATCTCGCCGCGACCTTCGAGAAAGAAGGCAACGCGGCGGCGCGCGATCGCACGCTGGGATACCTGGTCGAACGCTACCCATCGAGTCGCCACGCCAAAGCCGCCACGCAGCGCCTCGG
>JAYUXI010000056.1:0-5374 GCA_043753085.1 Myxococcales bacterium
GAACGATCCGGACCGCATGAGCGGCGACTTCCGCGGCTACGTGCAGGGCTTCCTCGATGCGCTGCCGGAAATCCTTCCCTTCTTCGCCCCGAACATCAACAGCTACAAGCGCCTGGTCGACGGCTTCTGGGCGCCCACGAAAGCCAGCTGGGGCGTCGACAACCGCACCGTGGCCGCGCGCGTGATCCCAGGCAGCACGAAGTCCACCCGGGTCGAGATCCGCATCGGCGGCGCAGACGTGAATCCATACCTCGCCATGGCGGCGGCCGTGGCGTCGGGCCTCCGCGGCGTGGAAAAGCGCCTGCAGCTCGAGAGCCCACGCGTGCGCACCAGCGCCTACGCAGACGCGTCGTTGCCTCGGCTCCCCCGCACGCTCGACGAAGCGACCACCGCCCTCGCCGGCTCCGCGATCGCGACGGAGCTGTTCGGCGCCGAGTTCGTGGATCACTTCGTGCGCACTCGTCGCTGGGAAACCAGCCAAGCCCTCGGTGCGGTCACCGATTGGGAACTGAAACGCTACTTCGAGATCATCTGAACATGAGTATCCTCCATCGATTTTCGTTTCCCACCACCATCCACTTCGGCGCGGGCGCGCGCAGCCTCGTGCCGCAGCACCTCGCCTTGCTCGGCCTGAAAAAGCCACTGGTCGTCACCGACCAAGGCGTCGAGAAGCTGCCGTTCTTCGCCGAGCTGGTGGAGTCACTGCGCGGCGGCGGTCTCGAGCCCGCCGTGTACGGCGGCGTGTTCGGCAACCCCGTCGAGTCGCAGGTCACCGCGGGCACCACGCTCTACAAGTCGCACGACGCCGACTGCATCGTCGGAGTCGGCGGTGGCGCTGCGCTGGACGTCGCCAAGGCCATTGCGGTGATGGCCAAGCACGACGGCAACCTGTTCGACTACGAAGACGAAAAACCAGGCGGCCGCGCCATCGACGGCGTGATCCCGTACTGGATCGCAATCCCCACCACGTCGGGCACCGGCAGCGAGGTCGGCCGCAGCGCCGTGGTCAGCGACGAGATCACGCACCGCAAGAAGATCATTTTCTCGCCGCGCCTGATGGCGCAGGCCGTGTTCGCCGATCCCGAGCTCACCGTGGGGTTGCCCGGGCCGATGACGGCCGCCACCGGCATGGACGCCGTCACGCACCTCGTCGAGTCGTACCTGGCCAAGGGCTACAATCCCCTGTGCGACGGCATCGCGCTCGAGGGGCTGCGCTTGGCGGGCGCGAACCTGCGCCGCGTCATGCAGGATCCGAACGACGTGGAGGCGCGCGGCGGCATGCTCATGGCCAGCATGATGGGCGCGATCGCGTTTCAGAAGGGGCTCGGACTCACGCACTCGGCGGCGCATGCACTCGGCACCGTGGCGGACATGCACCACGGCCTCGCCAACGGCATCATGATCGACCACGCGCTCGCCCACAACGTCGAGGGCGCCAAGGAACGTTTCGCCGACATGGCGCGCGTGCTGCGCGTGCCCAACCCATCGGCGGAAGCGTTCTTCGAGTGGCTGCGCGACCTCAAAAAGGACATCGAGATTCCCGCCGACTTGCGCGAGACCAGCGTGAAGGCCAGCCAGATCGACGCACTGGTGAACGTGGCCATCGAAGATGGTTGCCATGCCAACAATCCGGTCGCGTGCGTCCGCGACGACTTCCAGCGCATCTTCGAGCGCGCGCTCGGCGTCACGCCGTCGTCTGGTCCTGCGCTGCCGAAGCCATCGACATGAGCCCCGGCCCTCGCATCGCCATTTCGGCGTGCGTGATGCACGAAGACCGGGCGCGCCCGGTGTTCCACGGAAAGGCACTCTACTACGTGGAGCGCTCGATGGCCGAGCTCGTCTCGGCGCGCGGCGCGCTCGCCTACCTGATCCCGCCACGCACGGACGGCGACTACGCCGCGCACGCCGCCGACTTCGACGGCCTCGTGCTTGCCGGCGGCGTCGACGTGGCGCCGGGCTCGTATGGCGAAGCGCCCCTGCGACCCGAGTGGAGCGGCGATCCGGTACGCGATGCGTACGAGATCGCGCTGCTGCGCGCTGCGCTCGCCGCTCACAAACCGGTGCTGGCCATTTGCCGGGGCCACCAGCTGCTCAACGTGTCACTCGGCGGTACGCTCCACCAGGACATCGGCACCCACGTGGCGGGTGCGCTCGTGCACCGCGACGCCGAACGGTACGACCAGAACGAGCACGAGATCAGCATCGAGGGCGGCCTCGCCACGATCCTTGGCACCACACACGGGCGGGTGAACTCCGTGCATCATCAAGCCATCAAAGATCTCGCACCGGGGTTGGTCGTCGAGGCACGCTCCGTGGTCGATGGCGTCGTCGAAGCGGTGTGCGCGCCGGATCACGCCTGGGTGCGCGGGGTGCAGTGGCACCCCGAATTTCGCTACGGCGATCCCACCCTCCTAGACCAATCGCTCTTGTTCGCCTCTTTTTTGCAAGCCGCCACCCGCGCCTGAAGGAAACCCAATGAGCCTCCGCATCGAAAACCCTGCCACCGGCGCCCTCGTGCGCGAGCTCGACACCGACGACGCTGCCGCCGTGACCGCCAAGGTCGCGCGCGCGCGAGCCGCGCAGCCTGCGTGGGCAAGCACACCACTCGAGGTGCGCCTCGCCTGCCTGCGGAAGTTCCGGGCCACGCTCGACACCGACGTCGAGCGGCTCGCGCGTACGCTCACGTCCGAGACGGGAAAACCGGTGTGCCAAGCAAAAAACGAAATCCGCGGCCTGTGCGGGCGCATCGACTACTTCCTGCAAAAGGTACCGGCGATGCTCGCGCCCGAAGTGGTGCATGCGGAGGCCGGACTCGAAGAGCGCATCACGCTCGAGCCGCTCGGCGTCATCGGCAACATCTCGGCGTGGAATTACCCGTACTTCGTCGGCGGCAACGTGTTCGTACCCGCGCTGCTCACGGGCAACGCCGTGGCGTACAAGCCCAGCGAGTTTTCCACGCTCACCGGTCTTGCCATCGCCGAGCTGCTGCATGCTGCAGGCATTCCGGAGGACGTGTTCGTGACCGTGGTCGGCGGCGGCAAGGTCGGCAAGGCTCTCCTCGACACCGCGCTCGACGGTGTGTTCTTCACCGGCTCGTACGCCACCGGCACCCGCATCGCCGAAGCGGCGCGCGCCCGTATGATCCCGGTGGGACTCGAGCTCGGCGGCAAAGATCCCGCCTACGTCACCGACGACGTCGACCCCGAAGCAGCCGCGGACGGCCTCGCCGACGGCGCCTTCTACAACGCCGGCCAGAGCTGCTGCGCGGTAGAGCGGATCTACGTGCACGAGAAGGTGTATGATGCATTCGTAGCGGCCTTCGTCACCGCAGTGAAGGGCTTCGTGGTGGGCGATCCCGAAGACGAGAAAACCTACCTCGGCCCGCTGACCCGCAAGGCCCAGCTCGACGTGCTCGACGCCCAGATCGCCGACGCCACGAAGAAGGGCGCCACGGTGCTCCTCGGGGGGGCGCGCATCGAGAGGGCAGGCAGCTACTTTTCGCCCACTGTCTTGGTCGACGTCACCCACGACATGGAGGTGATGCGCGAGGAGTCGTTTGGCCCCATCATCGGCATCCAGAAGGTCTTCAGCGACGACGAGGCGGCGGCGCTCATGCGCGACACGGAGTACGGTCTGACGGCGGGGGTCTTCAGTCGCAACGTCGAACGCGCCGAGGCCATCCTCCGCACCGTGTCGGCAGGCTCCGCGTACATCAACTGCTGCGATCGCGTCAGCCCACGCTTGCCGTGGTCGGGCCGCGGCCACTCCGGGCTCGGCTCCACGCTCGGTGCGCTCGGCGTGCAAGCGTTCGTGCGTCCCAAAGCCTGGCACGTACGCAGCTAGTAATCGCGATCCCGCCGGCCTTGGCGAGGACCACCGCCGCGCCGGCAACGACCTCACGCGAGGTTCGCCGGCGGATCGTGCGAGCGAAGGACTTCGCTCGGGAGCGAACGGCAGCAACATCAGCCGACGTTGGAGCTTCATGCCGAAGGAGTCACGCCCGCGCCGGTCGCGCATACCGCGACGGTCGGTTGTGGCAGCGCAGCAGCGATTCTTCTCGTCGAGCAGGGGACGACGACGGGCGGCGTCGCAGATCAGCCGAACGGATCGGGATCGTCGGGTGATAGATCGATCTCTTCGGCGGCGAGCTCTTCGCGGGCGCTGCGCAGATCGCTCGAGGTCTGATCGAGGCGGTCGGCCAGCACGCCGAGGAACTGCCAAAGGATCTTCACGCCGATCTCGTGCTCGCGGCGCAGGATCTCGAAGAACTGCGCGCGGCGGATGCACAGGATCTCGGCCGGGGTTTCTGCAGTGACGGTGGCCGAACGCGTGGCGCTGCGGATCAGCGCCATCTCGCCGAAGTGCTCGCCGGTACCCAAGGTGACCAGCTGCGAGCCACCACGCGACACGCCGGCCTTGCCGGACAGCATGATGAACAGCTCGTCGCCCTTGTCGCCTTCGGTGATGACGCGCGCGCCGGGCTGGAAGGAGAGAACCTCGGCGACTTGCAACACGCGCAGCAGCTCGCGCTCGGCGAGGCGCGCGAAGATGGGCATCTTCACCAGAACTTCGCGCTTCAAGGCGAGGCGCTTCTTGCGCTCTTCCGCCTCGGCCACGTCGCCCATCATGCGGACGAGAATGACGGTGATGTTGTCACTGCCGCCGCGCTCGTTGGCCAGCGCTACCAGCCCGCGCACTGCGCTGTCGCCTTCGCCATTGGCAATGTGCTCGCCGAGCTCGGCGTCTTCGCGGAGGTACTGGGTAAGGCCGTCGGACGCGAGGACGAACTGGTCGCCCGGCAGGAGCTCCATCGAGATGGTGTCGACCTCGACGCGCTCGTACACGCCGACGGCGCGCGTGATCGCGTTCTTCTTGGCGGAGACTTTGGCGATCTGCTCGGGGGTGAGCTTCCCCTTTTTGATCAGCTCGTTGTAGACCGTGTGATCTTCGGTGACCTGATGGGTGGCGTTGCCACGGGTCATGTAGATGCGGCTGTCGCCGACGTGCGCGATGAAGCCGGTGACGCCGAGGATCAGCAGCGCCGACAGCGTGGTGCCCATGCCGCGCTTTTCCGGATCGGCGACGGCCTCCTCGTGGATGCGGGCGCAGGCGCGGTGCACGGCGAACTCGAACAATGTGGCAATCTCGGTCGGCGAAACCCGGGCGGCGCCGCGCGCGCCGCGGATGAAGTCGTCGAGCATGGACTGCTCTTTTTTGAGCTCCTCGTGCACCGTGCGCACGGCGAGCGCACTGGCGACCTCGCCGGCGGCGTGCCCGCCCATGCCGTCGGCGACGAGGAAGAGCCCGATCTTCTTGTCGACGAGGAAGTTGTCCTCGTTGTGTTCGCGGACACGACCCACGTCGGTGGCGGCGA
>JAYUXI010000057.1:0-2136 GCA_043753085.1 Myxococcales bacterium
ATCGAACTGTCGAAAGCACACACCCTGCCGCTCGAAGACGCCAGAAAAAAGGCCGAAGAGCTCGCCAAGGGCATGGAGTCCAAGCTGGGCATCTCCTGGAGCTGGGCCGGTGACGTCATCAAGTTCGAAGCTTCGTCCGGTGCCGCCAAGGGCACCAAGGGCGAAGTCGCCGTGACCGACAAGACCGTGAAGGTCAGCGTCGATCTACCGTTCATGCTGCGCATCATGAAAGGCACGATCGAAGAGAAGATCAAAGAGAAGCTTGCCACCATCGCGTAGCTGATACCTTGGCGGGCGCCGTGACAGGTCCTCGTACCGAGGGTCCCTTGAGAAACATGTCCGAAGGCCAAGAACAGTCCGAACACGAGGGGTCCATCGCGCCGGGCGAAGGGCACGATGCGTCCATCGCCCGTCTGCGCCATGAAGCCGCAGAAGCGATCGAACCGTCGCGTCGCGCCCGCATCTTGCACGAGATCGCCGAGCTCGAGGAGCAGCTCGGCGATCTCGTGTCGGCCTCGCGCGACAACCTCGCCGCGTTCCATGCAGACGACTCGTTCCTCGAGCCGCTCGAGGGGCTGCTGCGTCTCACCGAACGCCGCAAGACGTTGGCGAACGTGGGCAAGCTCCTCGAAGCCCTGGTCCGCGCGGCGCGCACTCCCGACGAGCGGGTGCGCGCCCTCGTGCTGCGCGCCGGCGAGCTGTTCGACGTCCAGGGTGACGTCGAAGGCGCCCGCGGCGCCCTGCTCGAAGCCACCGAGCTCGAAGCGCAGCCCGGTGAGCTGGCCATCGCGTGGCTGTCGCTCGAGATCGTCGCAGCCAAGCTCGGCGATGCGCCGCTGCGCGAGCAGGCCCTCGCGGCCCGTGCAGAAGGCACGCATCACGCAAGCTGGCGCGGTCTGCTCTTGCTCGACGTCGCGCGGTTGGCCGCAACCGACGGTGACGTCGAGCGCGCCCTCGTTACGTGCGAACGCGCGCTCGAAATCGAAGGGCCAGCGTGTTTCGCCGCTGCCGTCGAGCTCGAGCAGCTTGCCCGGCTCGACACCGGCAGCGATCCCGAGCGCCGTTGGCGGCTGGTGGTGGCGGCGCTCGAAGCGCAGTCGCGCATGATCGAGGCGGCCATCCAGCGCGCCCAGAATGGCGACGCACTCGGGGTGCCGCGCTGGCGCCGCACCATCGGCCACCAGATCGACCTATGCGTGCAGATTGCAGCGGCCCAGCGTGCCGCCGGCGCTCCCGAAGCCGGGCTCGCCGCGCTCGAGCAGGCGATGGCGCTCGCGCAGAGTGCACCCGCAGACGACGCGGCTGCCCTCGCGCTGCTCCGGCTGCGCCTGCGTGCCGGCGACGCGGCCAGCGATCCGCACGGTTTGGAGCTCGCCCAAGACGAACTGAAACGGAGTCGGGCCGGCGTGCTTGCCGGAGGACTCGGGGTCCGTGTCGCTGCGGCCGCACGCACTCCCGAAGCCAGGGAAGCCGCGCTCTCCGACGTCACGGCCGCCGATCCGGACAGCGTGCTCGCGGAGGCGATGCGCCGGCAGACGCTGGAGCAAAACCCGCAGGCTCTGGTGACCTATCTCGAGGGCCTTGCCGGTCGTCTGGCGTCGCCGGAAGCCAAGGCGCGTCACCTCGTCTTCGCGGCATTCCTCGCGGCATTCCGCCTCGACGACGCAGAGCGCGCCGAGCGGTTGCTCGAGCGCGCTCCACTCGAAGCGTCGGTCCGTGTCGCAGTGCGCCGAGCCTTTGCGAGCGTGTCCGGCAGTCGGCCCGCGCTCGAGCGCGCGCTCGCCGAGCTGCTCCCGCACGCCCCCGAAGATTCCATCGAACGCCTCGACATCGAAGTCGAGCTGTTCCGACTCGCGCGCTCCAGCGGCCACGAGGCCAACCTCGTGCGCGCCCTCGAGCGGCTCCGCGACGATCCACAGGGGCTGGCTCTCGCCAGGCTGCTGGAAGCTTTTTTGCCCACTCCGTCCGATTCCGAGGGCGCTGCGGCGTCGGCGCTGTCGGAACGCCGCCGCCTCGCGCTCGAAGAGCTAGCCCGCGAAGGCCTCGGCGACTCGGCGGCCGACGACGGGCTGCGGACCACGTTCTCGATGATGGGAGCGCTCGAGCTCTTGGCCGACGGCAAACGCGACGAAGCGC
>JAYUXI010000058.1:0-5354 GCA_043753085.1 Myxococcales bacterium
CGAACGGGATTTCGAACTCCAGATCGACACCGAGCCCCGCGTAGACATAGCCGCCCGGCCTGGTGCCGAAGCCCAGCAGACTCTTGATGGTCAGCCGGACGGTCTTGGCGAGTGGGAAGCTGGGCCCGAGGCCGAGCTGCCCGCCGAGACCCACGCTGCCGGTGCCGTCCGCCGATTCGGCGCCTTGCACGCCGAGCCCCCCGTCCAAGCGGAACGCAACTTTTTTCTCGGCCGTGCTGAGCAAGCCGACGTGCAAACCGCCGTAGAACGAGCCGACCGAGTTCTTGGTCGTGCCCTCCTTGGTCGTGCCCTCGATGGGCAGCGCCTGGTACTCGAGCGTGGTGCCGAGCAGGAGCTTGCCGAGCCGCAAGAACAAGTTGGCGTGCGCCAAGGCGGAGCCGCCGCTGTAGCGGCCGTTGTCGCCGCCTTCGTACCCGGTCGCGGCGAAAATGCCCAGTCCGCCGCCGAGCAAGAGACCGGACTTGCTGGCGTGGCCGGACGAAGTGGCGGTCGGCCGCTTGTACGACGGCGGCGGCGGCTCGCCTGGTGCCGCCACCTTGGTGGTGGTGCCGACGAGCACGGGAGCCTGCTCGCCTGCCGACAGCATGAGCGCTTCGGATTTCTTGTCGCCCTCGGCCAGCACGATCGGCTTGGCCTTGGAGGCGTAGCCCGGCGCTGTCGCGAAAACCGTGTAGGTTCCAGGGTTCACGCGGCGGGCGGTGCCGATCCACGCGGCGTCGAGCACCTCGACGGTGGGCGCGCCGGCATCGTTTGCGCGTTGCATGTGGAGCTGCGTACCGCTTGGAGGCGGGGAGGGATCCACGGTGATGGTGATCTGGGGCACGCGCTTCTCGAGCTCCTCGGCCTCGAGCTTGCCCTGCTGCTGCGCCTGCTTGAACTGGGCGGGCGCGTTGCCCGCGACCACGGTGGCCGCGAGCGCGCGGTATGCCTCGCCGCCCTCGACCATCTTGCCACTGGCCGCCAGGCACTGGGCCAGGCGTAGGGTAACGGTGGCGGCCTCGGGATAGATCCGATGCGCAGCCTCGAACTTGGCGGCGCACTCGGGGAAGCGTCGCTCGCTCTGCAACTGCATGCCGGCGGTGGCCAGCTCGCGCGCGTCGGACACGCCCTTGGCGTCGGTGTCGGCGTGGGCGCGGCCGGCGAGCGCAGACAGTCCGAGGATCACGCAAGCGGTCGTGGCAAAGGCGTGCGCGGTTCGCATGCCGTCACGAATACCTCAAAAGCCCAGCGGGCTGGGGTTGTGCTTGGCGGGATCCGGCTTGGCGACGTCAGCCTTCGGAGGATCGGCCTTGGCTCCGCTTGCTGGCCTGCCGACCTCTGCTCTGCTGGCCGCCGGCTTGCCGAGCTTGCCTGGTCTCGCGGGCTTGGCCACGGGACCTGCGGTGCGGTCGGCGGACGGGATCTTCGCGTCTTCGAGCGGCGGAAACGCGGCGGCCGCGGGGGCGAAGCTGGCGACTCCGGGTCGCACGCTCGCCGTGCTGGCCGAGCCGGCAGGCAGCGCGGCGAGCGCGGCTTCGTTCGCGGCGCGCTCGTCGTTGCCGGTGCGGTTCCACAGAAACAGCACCACCAGCGCACCGGCACCCAAGGTGAGCAGCACCATGGCGATACCGACCAAGGTCCAGCGCGTGCGCGCGGCGTGTCCGGGCAGCCCGCTGGTGGAAGTGGAAAGGCTGGTGGACGTGACGTGGCCGACCGGCAGCGGCGTGCCGTCGGAGACGGGCGGGGGCTGCTGGCTCGAGCTGTCGAGCGGTAGGGTGTGACGGTACTGGCCGCCGCTACCGCCGCTGCTCGACGGCACGTAGCCGCCGCTGGAGATGGGTCGCTTGAAGGTGACGCCCGCCGTGAAGGCCAATGCTTCCATCTGCTCGGCGACGTTGGGAAAGCGCTCGTCGAGCGAGCGTGCCAGCGAGCGCTTGATCCAGCCGTCGAACGCGGCCGGCAGGCCCGGCCGTAGGACGCTGGGGACCGGCGGATCGGCGGTGCAGATGTTGACCAGCAGGTCGCCGATCGACTGGCCGTCGAACGGGAGCTGGCCGATGACCGAGCGGAACGCGATGACGCCGAGCGACCAGACGTCGGCGCGGTGATCCACCTCTTTGAGGCCGCGCGCTTGCTCGGGCGACATGTAGAAGGGCGTGCCGAGAATGGCGCCGGTCTTGGTGGCGCCCGTCAGCGGACCGGCTTGATCGCCAATGATTTTGGCGATGCCGAAGTCGAGGACCTTGGCGATCTCTTCGTCGTCCTCGAGGGTCTGCACGAGGAAGATGTTCTCGGGCTTGAGATCGCGGTGGACGATGCCGCGCTCGTGAGCCTTGGTCAGGGCGCGTGCCACTTGCTGCAGGATGCGCGCGGTAGTGGGCAGATCCATCGTGTGGACGCGGTGCAAGCGCGCATCGAGCGGCTCACCCTCCAGGTATTCCATCACGATGTAGGGCCGGCCGTCGTCGCCGATGCCGTGATCGTAGATCTGGATCGCGTGCTTGCTCTGGATGGTGGCGGCCGACTTCGCCTCGGTTTCGAAGCGCTTCTGCACGTCGGGGCGGTCGGCGAACTCGGAGTCGATGAACTTCACCGCGACGCGGGTGCCGAGCGTGATGTGACGCCCTTCCCAGACCGCGCCCATGCCGCCACGACCGACGAGACGGATGATCTCGTACTTGTTGGCGACCAGCGCCGAGGGCGGAGCTTCGCTGCTCATCCGCGCTTACGCTATCTCAACGCGGCGGCGCGGCAAAGCCTGGATGCCCGACGCCGGCGATTGTACAGCGGAGGCATGCTGGATCTGGACCGCATTCGCGCCGAGACACCGGGCCTACCCGGAGCCGTGTACATGCAGAACGCAGGTTCCTCGCTGCCGCCTGCTTCCGTGCTGGCTGCGCAGCTGCAGCACCTCGAGCTGGAAGCGCGCGTGGGCGGATACGCGGCGGAGGACCAGCACGCCGAGCGTTTCGCAGGGGTCTATGCGTCGGTCGCGCGCCTGCTCGGCACCACGCCGGATACCATCGCGCTGGTCGAGAGCGCGACCGTTGGCTGGCAGAAGGCCTTTTCCGCCCTGCGCTTCGGCGCTGGGGATCGCATCCTCACGGCAGAGGCCGAGTACGCCGCGAACTACGTGGCGTACCTGCAGATCGCCCGCCGCACGGGCGCCTGCATCGAGGTGGTGCCGAGTGACGCGGCGGGACAGCTCGATCTTCGGGCCCTCGAGAACCTGGTGGATCATCGCGTGAAGCTGATCGCGATCACGTGGGTGCCGGCCAACGGCGGCCTGATCAACCCCGCCGCCGCGGTCGGACGCATCGCGCGCGCCGCCGGGATCCCGTATCTGCTCGATGCGTGCCAGGCGGTCGGGCAGATGGCGATCGACGTCGACGCCATCGGCTGCGATTTCCTCGCGGCCACCGGGCGCAAGTTCCTGCGTGGACCGCGCGGCACCGGCTTTCTGTACGTGCGGCCGTCTGCGCTGGCCGACCTCGAGCCGTTTCCGCTCGACCACGCCGGCACCACATCGGTCACGTGCAGCGGCTACCAGCTCCGAGCGGATGCGCGCCGCTTCGAGACGTGGGAGAGCAACCGCGCGGCCCGCCTCGGGCTTGGCGCCGCAGTCGACTACGCGCTCGCGCTCGGCCTTCCCGCCATCGAAGCGCGCTGCGTGGAGCTCGCCGCCCGCCTGCGCACCGCCCTCGACGCGCAGGCGGGCGTGCAGGTACGCGATCGCGGCGCGGCCCGCTCGGCGATCGTGACGTTCACCGCGCGGCTCGACGCGCGGGCCTTCGCGAGCCGGGCTCGCGCGGCGGGGATCGTCGTGGGCGTCGTTGCGCCCGAGGGAACGCCGCTCGACTCCGCGGCGCGCGACTTGCCGCCCCTGATCCGCGCGTCGCCGCACTACTTCAATTCCGAAACGGAGCTGGACCAACTCGTGGCGTTTGCGGCAGCGGCGCAGGCCTGAGGCGCGCGGTCTGCGCGTGCAGTCGTACGCACATCGCCAGGAGACGCTGGTAGCGTGCCGCGCATGCCCGCCACGCTGCCTCCGCCTGGTGCCGACGACGCGCTCTACCTGGTCGACCTGTCCGGCTACGTGTTTCGCGCGTACCACGCCATCGCGCCGCTCTCGAACTCGAAGGGCGAGCCCACCCACGCGACGCTCGGCACCACCAACATGCTGCAGAAGATCGTCGAGATCCGGCGCCCTGCCTACTTCGCGGTGGCCATGGATTCGCGCGCGCGCACGTTTCGCAAGGACCTGGACCCGCGCTACAAGGCCCACCGCCCGGTGGCTCCGGTCGATCTGCAGCAGCAGATGCAGCGCTGCGAGGAGATCGTGCGCGGCTACGCCATCCCCGTGTTCCAGCAAGACGGTCTCGAAGCAGACGATCTGATCGCCTGCGTCGTGCAGCGCGCCGTGTCCGAGGGACTGCGCGTGGTGCTCGCCTCGGCCGACAAGGATCTGATGCAACTCGTGCACGATGACGACGAGCGCGTCGTGCTGTGGGACACCATGCGCGACCGCGTGTACGGGCCAGAAGAAGTGCACGCCAAGTTTGGCGTGGTGCCGAGCAAGCTGCGCGATCTGCTCGCTCTCACCGGCGACACCTCCGACAACGTGCCCGGGGTACGCAGCGTGGGTCCCAAGACCGCTGCCGACCTGCTGAACGAGCACGGCACACTGGAGGGAATCTACGCGAACCTGGATTCGATCAAGCGCGCGAAGCTGAAGGAAGCGCTCGCCGCCCACAGGGACGACGCTTTCATCTCACAGCAGCTCGTCACGTTGCGTGTAGACTGCAACATCGAGTGGGACCGAGATCGGCTCGCCTACGGCGGCGCGGACGTGGAGGCGCTCAAGGCGCTGTTCACCGAGCTCGAATTCAACCGCCTCCTGCACAACCTCGATCGCGGGGGCCTCCCGCTCGAGGTGGCAGGTGGCGCACCGCCGCCGCCCAGCAAGCGGCCGAGCAAGAAGCCAGACGCCGCGCCGCACCCGCCGTTGCCCGGGGTCGGCGTGCGCACCATCGCGTGCGAGGCGGAACTCGCGGCGTTCGTGCGCGAGGCGAAAACCAGAAAGCAGCTCGCCATCGCGGTCTTCGCCGACAAGCCGGAGCCCACCAGCCAGACGCCGATCGCGTTCTCGCTGGCGTACGAGCCCGGCAGCGCGTTCTACCTGCCGGTCGGTCATCGGTATCTCGGCGTGCCGGAGCAGCTGGACTTCGCCACGGTCGAACGGTTGCTCTCGCCGCTGCTCCACGATGCGGGGATCACCACGATCGCCTACGACGTGAAGTCTACCGAGGTGCTGTTTCGCCGCACCGAGCAAGACTCGCGGCTGCGGCCGGCGG
>JAYUXI010000059.1:0-2128 GCA_043753085.1 Myxococcales bacterium
TGTCGTCGCAGATTCAGAGTTGGCAGGTGTACGTGCTGTTTGCGTACACCACGCGGAGACCGTCGTTGCACGTGCGGTTCTGCGAGTCGCCGCAGTAGGTTTGCCCCGCCTCGCCGCAGCGTACGCACGAGTACTGGCTATTCGTGTAATCGAGGCGCGTGCCCGCGTTGCACAGGCGGTTCTGCGAGTCGCCGCAGTAGGTTTGGCCCACGTCGCCGCACGCCACGCACGAGTACTGGCCGTTCGTGTAGTCGACGCGGGCGCCCGCGTCGCAGGTGCGCGCATTGGACGATCCGCAGGGAGCCTCGCCGGGCGCTCCGCAGCCGGGCGTGGGGTCGGCCGGACCGGCATCGTCCGCCGGGCCCGCGTCTTCGGCACCGGCATCGATGGGCTCGATCGGATCGACCGGCGCGCCTGCGTCGGTGGGCGCGGAGACGGGCGCCTCGCCCGAGACTGGCTTCAAGGCGACGCCGTCCCACTCGTAGTTGCCAGGCGCGGTGATCGCGAGGTTCACGATGTCCGACCTGCCCATGAGGGCGAGCGTGATCGACTTCGAGGGTGGCTCGATCAAAAGGAGCGACGCGGGGTCGGCGAGCGCGCTCGCCACGTCGACGGAGAGCTCCTCGACCCGGGGGACGCCGAGGCTGAAGTTGTAACCCACCGAGTACGGCGCGACGGGCACGGAGTACGCCTCTACGCCGGCGTACGGGTTGGCGCCGGCGGTGAATCGAATCTCCACTGCCCAGAGCGAAAACGGCGTCTTGTACACGATGGGGTCGGCAGCGGTGTGAGCCCGCAACGACGCGATCGTGCTCTCGTGCATGAGGCCGAGATCCCCACGGGAGACGGCAGTCGTCGCGAACTGCAAGCGCGTCTGCAACGTGAGGGGGAAGGCGTTGCTGGTGAGCCGGCCGACGAGCACGTCACCGGTCTGACCGGGCTCGATCACCGCCGAGAAGTGCTTGCGGTCGGCGGTGTCGCCTTCGACGATGAAGCGTCCGCGCACCAGCGGGTAATCCGCCGGCACGAGGGGCTCGCAGCGCAGCTCGTGGCTCTGGAAAAATGGATCGGCCGTCGAGTCGTCGACCTTCACCGCGCAGGAAAGCAAATCGACGGGAGCGATCGGCGTAATGCGCGCGAGCTCGTCGGCGCTGGCGGCGGAACCCGGCCCGTCCGTTGCCTCCGAACAAGCTGCTGCGGAGAACACCAGCGCCGCCCCGAAGCCGAGTAGTTTGCGCATCGAGCAGCTATACCACGCGAACGAGCTCCGGCCACTCGGATTCGCAGGCAACGCCGCGCGTCGGTCACGCTGGCGCGTAACGCTCATTCTTTCGGAAAAATACGCCGAATCTCGTCACAAGACATTGACTCGATCGTGGTTGCCGAACGGTTTGCCGAGCGCCCCGACTCGTCCGTGCACTCTACACCTTCGCCGTCGTTCTCGGTCGCTTGCTTCACCGCGCCATCGCAGCGTCTGATTTTTGCGTAGACCCGCTCCGTGGCGCGCTCGCACTCGTTCGTGCTGGCCGCCGGCGACGAGGGGCTGTCGCCCAGGCATTCGTTGACCGCCTTGGCCTTCGAGCCACACTCGGCCGCGAAGACGTCCTCGAGGTCGTCCGAGCATTCGAAGGACACGCCGCCCACGCAGTCGGTGTAGTCGGTGTACTCGTCGCCGCAGCCTGCCGTCTCCGCGCGCTCCTCGGCCTCGACGAGATCGCTCTTGCAGCTCGTTACGCTGAATGATTCGCCGCGTTTCTCCGCGCATTCTTGGACGTGATCGCACAGCGCCTCGGTACCGCCGCTGCTGCACGCGACGAACCCGAGCGCAAAGGCCAGCACCGCCGCCACCAGTAAGCTTTTCATGCGGGAGGCCTACCGAAGTGGGGCGGCTTATGCGACTGGTTACTGCAGCGCATGGACGTGAAATCGCTCGAGCCGCGTGAGCTCCAGGCGCATGAGCCACAAGCGCATGCCCCCCCGCGCACTCGGCAGGGGGGCAGTTTGGGAGACCGCAGTCTCGTGTCGCGTGCCAGGCGTGGGGGGCGAACGGCTGGTTGGCGTCGACCATCTTGTACGTGTACGGCCTCACCCGCCTTGGACCGATGGCGTCAATTCGTGCAAAGCGGCG
>JAYUXI010000060.1:0-12654 GCA_043753085.1 Myxococcales bacterium
GCGTACGTGGGCTCGCCCGACTTCGGGGGCGCCGGCGGCCAGAACGACGGCGTGCAAGCGCTGCGGCAGCCGGGCTCCGCGCTCAAGCCGTTCGTGTACGCGCTGGCGCTCGAGTCGGGCCGCATCGATCCCGCGTCGCTCCTGCCCGACGTGCCGCTGTCGATCGAGGGCGACGACGGCGTGTTCGCGCCGCAGAACTACGACGGCACCTTCCACGGCCCGGTGCGTGCCCGCGAGGCGCTGGGCAACAGCTACAACGTGCCTGCGGTGTGGCTGGCCGACCGACTCGGCGTCGGCACGGTGCTGGCCGGGCTGCGCCGCTTCGGCTTCGTCAGCCTCGGCGAAGGCGCCACGCACTACGGTGCGGCGCTCGCCTTGGGTGACGGCGAGGTGCGGCTCGTCGAGATCGCGGCCGCGTACGCCACGCTCGCGCGAGAGGGTCTGGCGCTGCCCGTACGAGCGGTGCGAGCCTACGACGACGCCGGCGGTCGGCACGAGGCGCCGGCACCTACCGCCGCGCGCGTGCTGTCGACGGATGCGGCGCGGCTCGTCACCGACATGCTGGCCGACCGCCGCGCCCGTGCCGCGGCGTTCGGCGCGCACAGCGTGCTCGAGTTCGCCTACCCGGTGGCCGCCAAGACCGGGACGTCGAAACGCTTCCGCGACAACGTCACCGCGGGCTTCAGCCACGAGATCACCGTGGTCACGTGGGTCGGCAACTTCGACGGCAGTCCCATGCAGGACGTCTCCGGAATCGCCGGCGCGGGACCGCTGTTTCACGCCGTGATGGAGCTGGCGATGGCCGGCCGGGCGAGTGCAGGCTTCAGGCTGCCCGTCGAGGGCCGTTTCGTCCAGGCAACGGTGTGTCCGCTGTCGGGGGCCCGGGCCGGGGCGGCGTGCCCGCATCGGATCCAGGAGTGGGTCCGCACCGCGCGCGCAGACGCATGCACCATGCACGAGTCGGTGGCCGTGGCCCCGGATGGGCTGCGCGCCGGATCTGGATGCGCCGGCGCGGCGGTGCGGTACTTCGAGCGCTTCGAGGGCGTCTACGCCGGCTGGGCGGAGAGCGCGCACCGCCGGGTGGCGCCCCCGGCCTTTTCGCCCGCGTGTCCCGGCGCGGCCTCGGTGGTGGGCACGCCGCTCCGCATCGTCGCGCCGCGCGATGGCGCGCATTTTCAGCTCGACCCGGGTCGTCCGCGGGAGGCGCAGCGCGTCCACGTGCAGCTGCAGGGCGGCGGCGCCAGCGCCCGGCTCGACGGCGCGACGGTATTGCGGCAGGACGGCGCATGGTGGCTGCCGTTGGCGCCGGGCGAGCACGAGCTGGTCGTCACCGACGCCCACGGCAGCGAAGCGCGCGCGCGTTACGTCGTGCGCTGAGCTACTTGCCCGCGAACAGCTGCTTGAGCGGCGTCAGATCCGCGTCTTCGACGGCGCCGTCGATGCGGCAGCGCAGCTTGCCGTCTGGGTCGAACAGCAGGTGGAACGGCAGCGTGGGCATCGAGTCGATGCGGAGCGGCTGCAAAAACGCGTCGCGCTGCTTGTCGTCCCTGAGCCACTGCGAGGCGCGGAAGCCGCCGGCGCCCTGCGACTCGAGGTAGTGCTTGGCCTGCCGTTCGTCGTCGTCGAGGCTGACGAACGCCAGCCGCACGTTCTTCTCTTGCGCGGCGAAGCTGCGGAGTCGCGGGATCTCTTCCTTGCAGGGGCCGCACCAGCCCGCCCAGAAGTTCACCCAGGTCCAGCGTCCGCCGCCGGTCTCGATGCGATCGGGCAACGCCGCCTCGCCCGCCACCTCGATGTGGTCCAGCTTCACGTCGGACAAGCTGCGGCCAGCGCCCGGCGGCTTGCTCTGGCAGATCGCGCGCGGGCCGCTTGGCGTTGCGTGCGAAGCGATCGGAGCTGCGCTGGCGATCGGCCCGGTGGCCTTGACCGCGTCGCTTCGCGAGGTGCCCGTGGTGCTCGTGGTTTCGCCTTCGGTCTTGCAGGCCACCAAGGCGCCGCCGAGCAGGAAGGCCGCGAAACTCACAGACGACAGTCGACCCACGAGGCGAACGCGCTCCGGTTGATGGCTTCGGTGGTGCACTGCTTGTCGGTACGCGATGTGGTCCACGAGGTGCAATAATCTTTCGGCAGCTGCGCGTACTCGCTGCCGAGCCAGAGCAGTCCGACCAGCTTGTCGAGGTCGGGATCTTTGGTGATGTCTTCGAGCAGCATGTGCACCGAGTTGGCGCGCTTGTGCGACAGCGCGCGGTTGCCGTCCGCCGTGCCACTCTTCGAGGCGCGGGCCACCACGAAAAAGTAGCGGGCGCCGCGGCGGTCGTCCCACGCGTCGTGCAGGACCTTCTTGGCGGGCTCGTCGAGCTTGTCCGAGTTGTCGTCGAACAGGAGGATGCCGCCGCGTTTTTCCAGGGGCGCGAACAGCGCATTGAAGTCTTCGTCGCTGATGCTGGCGAACGACTTCACGTCGACCGGCTGGCAGCCGCGGCGCTCCTGCTGGCCGACGAGTCCGCACGCATTGACGACGCGGGCGAGCACTTCCTTGAACTGCGGCGTGCAGTAAGGAGCCTCGGTGTTGTCGGCGACGGCCACCGCCTGCGCGGCGACTTCGGGTCTGTCGAGGCGCTCGGCGGCCGCGTGGACGTCGCGGCGAACAAACAGCATGGTGCCGCCGAGGACGACCGGTGCGAGCGCCGCGCCGAGCACGAGAAGACTGGGCGTACTCACGGCGAAAATACCTCCGGTGCGATCTGTTTCATCGTGTAGGCCATGCCGAGATCGGTGTCCTCGTCGCAGATGCGCTGCGCGCCCAGCATCATCTGCGGGGTCGACACCGGGATCTTGTTGGCCACGGCGAACTGCAGCACGCGGTCGAGTCGCTGCTTGGTTTCCTTCGCATCCATGCAGGCGTCGAGACCGACGAAGCGCTGGCGGATCTTGGCGCGGATGGCCTCTCTGCCGGCCTTGCCGGCGGGCTCGAGATCGCTCTGGTTGTCGTACGCCCACTCGAGCATATCGCGCGCCTTGTCGCCGCTGCAAAGGAACGCCTTGGACAGCTCGCACGCGCCGGGGTGCAGCGAACGATCGAGCATCCAGTTGCATTCGCTGTCGAGCGGGAAGATGGCGACGCTGACGTCGAGCTGCTCGAATACGCCTTCGCCGACGAGGCGCTCGTGGAACGCCTTGCAAGTGGGGCACAGTGGGTCGACAAACAGCAGCGCGGGCCGCTTCGGGTGCGCGGTGGCCAGCTTCATGAGCGCGCCGTGTTTTTCGGTGGGCTGCGCGATGGCGCCGCACGACACGATCTTGGCGCGGTAGTCCGGCATGGAGGTCGCGTAGACCGCGACGGGCAGCAAGACGAACAGACCGAGCACGCCGAACACGAGGATCGGCCCGAGCAGGCTACCGAGTGGCATCGCGTGGGCCATCGGCGCCGCGGCGGGCCGATACGGCACGCCGGCCTGGGCGATCCCGCGTGGATCGGCCTGCACCATCGGCAGGGTGTGGAGGGGGACGGGCCGCGGTTTCTGCGGGTGGTCGTGGACGAACGGATCGTGCACCGCTCCGCCGCGGGCCGCCGGCAGCGCGATGCGCACGAGCGCCACGATCCCCGCCGCCGCGAGCAGCAGCGAACCGACGTACATACCCACGCATAGCTTGCAGAATACATGTACCTTGAGAATCGAGATCACGAACATGACGAGCGACGCCAGCGCCGGGGTGATCGCGGCCACCCCGTAGGCTTGCCAGACGCGCTGGCTCGCCGCGCGCGGCGAAGCGAGCAGCGCAATCGAGGCGACCAGGAAGAATGCAAAGGCGCCGAGCCCGAGCAGCGCGATGGGGATGCCGCCCCACAGAGCGCGACGAAACAGCGCCGAGTACGGGCTGTACATCGCTGCGGTGCAGGCGTTGTCGCCGCCGCCGGACTCGAGCAGACCGGGCACGAACGAGCAGTGCGTGCCGTGCAGCTGGCGGTCCAGGTGCAGCGCGTAGTCGTGGGTGGAAAACGCCGAGAAGAACACGCCGAGCGCGGCGCCGACGGTTCCGAGCAGGGGAGACAGTCGAGTGGGCTTCATGGTGCGGCGCTGGCTTTAGCCTCGATGAGCCCCAGGGTCCAAGCTCGTGAACTCGCCGGAGTCGGCCAAGCGACTCTCAGCCGAGGCCGAGACGGCGACGCGCTTCGAGGTAAGGCTCCGAAACGCTGAAAGCGAGGAGCTCGCGGGCGTCTTGGGTGCGGGCAATCCAGGCAGCCCGCGCCTCGCGCTCGGTCGGCAGGGCCTCCTGGCCGAGTCCCCAGGCCACCGCGTCGAGGGCGGCCGAGGGATCGCCGACGGCGAGCAGCGCCGCGCGGTTGGCCCAGGTGAGGGTGGCGCTGCCCAGGTTCGCGGTCTGCGTACCGAGCGCGGCCGCAGCCTCGAGAGCCATCACGCCGAAGTTCGGATCGTATTGCGCCGGCAGCCCCGCGGCGACGCTGCGTCCCATCTCGGCCACGGCGGCGGCGTTGAGACCGGGCGCGACCCACGACGGATTGAATACCTTGACCCAGGCCCCGACCAGCACGGGCAGATCGGCAGCCGAGGTGCGCACCAGTGCGGAGGCACGCATGTATACGAGCTTGAGGGCTCGCAGCACGAGGAAGGCGCGGGCTTTGTCGTGCTGGGTGGTGAGCAGCGACTCGCCGACCAGGATGGCAGGCGGCGCCGATCCCACCGGCAGGCACACCCGACCGAGACGCGGCGTGACGTAGACCAGCAGTCCTTGCATGCCGAGCTGCATGCCGGCTTGCACCAGCATGTTGGCGGTCGGCTGCAGCGCCGGCGACGGGTGCGTCGCACCGAGCGCACGCAGGTCGAGCGGCGAGGCGCTGTCGAGCGCGTCGCCGGTGCGTGCCAGAAGCGCACGCAGGGCCGGCGACAGGATCTCGGGGGCGAGCAGCTCGTCGAGCCGGGGATCGGCCGCGCGGAGCGAGGCGCCGTCGAGCGAGGAGGGTCGACCTTCGAAGGCCGCGACCGTGGCGGCAACGACGCGGGAGGCGTCGGCGTTCTTGCGCAGCTCGGCCGCGGTGCCCAGGGTTTGGAACACGGCCGACGTGAAGCGACCGGCGGCAATGGCGCGGCGCGCATCGCCCGCGGCTCGGTCGAGCAGGATGTTCATCGCTGGGATCTGCCGCTGCCGACCGTAGAACTCGGCGAGCGAGCGCAGCGGCAGGACCGAAGTAGGGAACTCGCGGCGCGCCGCTTCGAGCACCTGCTCGGCCTTGCGAACGTTTTGCGCGTCCTCGTAGAGACGAGCCAGTGCGATGAGGCGGCGCTGCCGCTCCTCGGAGTCGGGGGCAAGGCGCAGGTACTGCTCGAACACCTCGACGGCCCGGACGACGTCGTTCTGTGCACGATACACATTGACCAGCGCGTGCAGCGCGTTCTCGTTCTCGGGCGCCCGTCGCAGCACTTCCTTCCAGGCGGCTTCCGCGCGAGGCAGGTTCACGGCGTGATGCGTGTAGAGCTCACCGAGTCGCTCGTAGACCTCGCGCTGTTCGTTTGGAGCCGTGAGCAGGCGTGCCAGCCGCAGCCAGGCGTCTTCGGCAGAGGCATGATCGCCCTCGCGTGAAGACACGTCGGCAAAGACGGCCAGCGCCGCGGTGTGGTCGGGCTTGGCGGAGAGCGAGCGCTCGAGGGTGGCCTTTGCTTGCGACAGCTGTCCGAGTCGCTCGAGCGTACGCGCGAGCTCGACTTCGAGCAGGATGCGCTCGTCTTCGTCTTGGACGTCGGCAAGGCGTCGCTCGATGAGGTTGGCGAGCTCGCTCTGATTGCCGCGCTGGGCGTACAGCTGACTCAGGCGCTCGAACAGATCCGCGTGCGCTGCGTCGATCTGCACGGCGTGCTCGAAGGCCGCGATGGCGCGTTCTTCGTCGCCCACGGCCTCGAGCCAGAAGCGGCCAGCTTCGTAGTAGGCCACCAGGCGGTGCGCGTCGACGCTGCTCGAGCGCGCCAGGTTCTCGCACGCCTCCGCCGCACCCGGCATGTCGCCCATGGCTTCGCGTGCCTCGACCAAAAGGCCCCAGGCGATGACGTCCGCGGAGTCGGCCACGACTGCTTCTTCGAGGTACCCGCGCGCTTGTTCGGTGCGCCCGAGGCGAGCGGCGGCTTCGGCCGCGCGGGTGAGCAACGTGGCCTTGTCGGCCGCCACGGTGGCGCGTTCGAGCAAGGCGAGCGTGGTTTCGAGGATGGCGCCGTCGTCGTGGGCGTGGCGCGCATGGGCGCTCCGCGTGCGGACCGCCCAGAGCGTGGGCGTGGGCTGCTGAAAGGCCAGCTCGACGAGATCCCGCACCTGAGTCCACACGGCGTCGGGGTCGCGGAGACGCAACCGAGCGGCGAGCTCGGCGTGCGCCGAGGCCTCTCCCGCCGTGTCGGCCGGGGTGCCGCCGCGCGATTCGAACGAGGCGAGGACGCGAGCAATCGACGTGGCCAGAGGCTCGAGCTCTTCGCCGCGGCCGCCGGTAATGAGTGCATGTTCCACGTACCGCAGGCTGGGCAGGTGGGTGGGTTCTTCTTCGAGAATGGTGCGGTGCCACAGCAAGGCGCTGGCGGCGTCGCCGCGGCCGCGCGCGTCGAGGTCGGCGAGGCGTGTGTACGCTTCGAGTCGCCGGCCCTTGTCGTCCTCGCGCGCGATCATCATCAACTGATCGGCGAGGCGCTCGGATGCGCCGGTAAGGATCTCGAGGCGCTCGACGGAGGCGCGGAGCCAGCCGTTCTCTCGCTCGGCATGACCTGGCCTGCTGCTGCTGGCCGTGACCTCGGGCTTGAGGATCGCCAGCGCCGCGACGACGTTGCCGCGCTCTTCGTACAGCAGGGCGGCGTCATGAAGGAGCGCCGCGCGCACGGCGCCCGAGTGTTCCTTGGCGCGGGCGACGCGGTAGTCGGCGGCGTCTTCGGGCGTCTCCTGCGAAAGACCTTCGTACAGCTCGCGCAGCGCTAGATCACGCGGGCGAACGCGATGCGCTTCTTCTGCGCGGCTGGTCGCGTTCTGCGCGTCGGCTTCGGCGTGATCGCCGCCAGCGGTGGCGCCTTCGACGTACAGAAGCAGCTCGCGCACGGTCTCGAGCACGAGCTCGTCGACTTCGGTGACTGCGCTCTTGCGCAGATCGATCCACGCGAGCAAGCCGGCGCGATCGTGACTGCGCATGGCGGCGTCCTCGCCCAGGAACGTGGCGAGAAACGTAGCCTTGTCGAGGTCGTGCAGCTGGGCGAGGGCGAGCTCGCGGGCATCGCGCGTCAGCTTGTCCGATGCCTGCTCGTCGCGGGCGAGCAGCTCGATCAAAAGGGTCTGCCGGACCAGGCCGCTGGCGGCGTCGATCGCGCCGAGCAGCGCCTGCGCGAAGGCCGAATCGTGGCCCTTGGCGGCCGGCGCGGAGTCGAGCTCCTGGGCAGCGCGCACGGCGGACAGAAGGCGCGGCTCACTGCGCTCCAGGCCCTGGTACTCGGTCCGGGCGCGCTCGTTACGACCCGCAGCCTCGGCCAGCAGGGCGGAGGCGAGACGTTCGGCCAGCGTGGGTCCGCGCAGCACGAGGTCGGCGAGCTCTTCGAGGCGCCCTTCCTCGCGCAGCAGACGCGCGGCGACGGCGTGCTCGGAGCCGAAGTAGGAGTCATGCTTGGCGAGCAGCGCGCGTTCCAGCGACACCAGCGGCAGCGAATGCGCGACGCGGCGCGCGGCGCGCAGCGCGACGCGGTGGTGGGCGGTGCCAACGACGCGATCGGCGTGTGCATCCGGATCGCCGCCGAGCCGACCCAGCGCACCGAGCGCGGCGCCGAGCACGTCTTCGTTTTCGTACGCGAACGTGGTGCCGGAGAGCGCCGAGAGCGCGGCGCGCTCGTCCAAAGAGAAACCCGCGGCGCCGTCGACGAGCCGGGCGAGCTCGTCGTTGCCGGTGCGTCCTTCTGCTATCTCCGCGCCGCCATGCTCGAGCAGGGTGACGGCGAGCAACCGATCGCGCCCGGGTTTGCCGGTGAGCTTGCGCAGGGCCTCGAAGGCGCGTGGACGGAAGTCGGCGTGCTCACGGCCCAACGCGCCGACCAGCCAGTGGACGGAATCGGAGAGCTCGGGAACGGCCTCGCCGAGCTGGCCGAGGGCGGTGAGGGCGGGGCCGAGCAAGGCGGCCTCCGTGGCCGCGGCCTCGGGGCTGCCTGGCTCGACGGGCTCGCGCTCGGCGGCGAGCGCCTGGACAGCGCGTAGCGCTCCAAACCAGCGGTCTTCGACCGAGCTCGCACTGCCGCTGGCAGCGACGGAGCTTGCGCCGCTTGCCGGCGCATCGAGCACCGGCACCGGCACCGGTTCGTAGCCGAACAGGCGGCGTAGGTGATCGATCGCGTCGGCAAAGGCGCTCTGCCGGGTGAGCGCGGCGGCCGCTTCGTGCCCTCCGAGCGCGTCGTCGAGAAGTGCGAGTGCAGCTTCGTCTTGGTGGCGGTGGCGGGCCGCTGCAGCGAGCACTTGCTCCACGTTGCGCTCCCCCTGGCGTCGCAGGTGGCGCAGCAGCATGAAGCTGGCGTGGGCACGCGCTTCCTCCGAAGACGCTTCGCGGCTCTCTTGTTCGAGACCCTCGCGGACGCGCGGCTCGTCGCCGACGAGCGCGGCAAACGCACGCACCTGGCGGCGCACCATTTCGAGCTCCGGTGCGAGCTCCTCGGCTTCGAGTGCGAGCATCTCGGCGCGCGTGGCGTCTCCGGCAATGGCGAGCAGCTCGCTGGCGGCAAGTAGACCGCGGGCTTTTGCTTCGGGCCTCTCGACCTGACGGGCCTCGTCGGCCATCCACTCGGCACGCGCGGCAAACCCGCGACGATTTTCGCTCGACAGCCACTCGGCGGCGGGCTTTTCCGCGTCGAACGTGCGCTCGCCGGCGGCGCTGGGCACGTTCTCGTCGAACCCGACCATGCTCGCGAGCGGTCCGCGCATCGCCGGCAGCGGCGCCGGGGGCGCCACACTCGGGCGGTTCTTCTCGCGGCTGCTCACGGGCGGCGCTTCGACCGGCAGCGGCGGCGCGAGCCGGGGCAGGGGCGGCGCTTCCGGCACCACCGGTAGGTCGAGCGGAGCGGGCAGAGCCGCCGGCGAACGCGACTCGACCAGCGCGTCGAGCGCAGCGAGCTCGTCTTCGGAGTCTTCCGTCGGAGGGGTCGGTAGGGGCTTTTTCGACGAGGGCGCAGCCGCACCGCCCGAGGCGAGCGTGACGGTGCGATCGTTGTCGGAGAGGTCGGGCAGCGCCGACTCGAGGGCGCCGTCGGAGCCGTTCTGCGGCGGCGACACGGGCAGGTTGCGCTGGATGGGAAACTCGACGGTGAGTTGGCCCATGGCGGGCGCGGCGCCGGTGTCGTCCGGCGAGGTGCCCTGGAAAATGATCGGGCCCGACGGAGGTCCGCCGCCCACCGGGAACATGGCGCCCAGGCTGCGTTCCGAGGGAACCGACTCGCTCGCGCTGGACGGCGGCGAGGACGAGAGCAGGGCGTCGATCGCGTTGTCCTCGGGGTCGAGCGAGCGCTTGACTTCGGGCTTGGCGGCCGGCAGGTCGACCGCCGCGGCCTCGACGCCGCCGGTGCTGAGATCGATCTCGGCCAGTGGGTCGTCTTCGAGGCTGGAAAGGAACGTCACGCTGTCCGGAAACGCGGGGGCGCCCTGGGCTTCGATCTGGGTGCGTTCGAGGTCGTCGTTGCTGGTCGCCTGAATGGCGAGCGCCGCGGGGATCGGCGTGGGACGCGTGGACTGGGCACGCAGCAGCTCGATGTCGAGCGCGATGCTGGTGCTCTCGTCGTCGTCGAAGCTGGCCAGCGACTCGAGCTGGCGGTCGACAGGCGAGGCAGGCGAGGCAGGCGAGGCAGGCGAGGCAGGCGAGGCAGGCGAGGCAGGCGAGGCAGGCGAGGCAGGCGAGACAGGCGGCGCGGTGGGCGGCGGTGGCGGCGCTGTTTCTACGGGGGCTGGCGGCGGGGCCGTGCCGGCGAGCGCTTGCTCGTCGAAGTGCTTGTCCGAAAACGCGTTCTGTTCCCACGCGTCGATCGCGCTGTCCCACTCGTCGTTGCCGGCGCCGTCCGTGGGCAGATCTTTCTTCGAGTCGCTCATGATGCTCCGGTACCCTCGAGACCGAGGAGTGCACGCAGCTCGGCGTACTCTGGCGACAACGAGAACTGCACAAGATCTGCCAGCAGCGCGTCGGCGCGGGCCGAGTCGGTGGTGGGGGAATCGGCCAAGACGCTGGGCAGATCGCCAGAGGCCACCAGCGCCACGCGCGCCTGCGTACGCTGGACGGCGGCGATCCACGCGAGCGAGTCGGCCTTGGACGACGCGACCGACTGGCACGCGTCGCCCAGCAGATTCTTGGTCTTGCGACCGATGGCCTTGTTGATTTGCCGCTCGACCTCGGCGAGGACTGCGTAGGCCGGCGCCTCGATGGGCACCTTGGCGATTCGCGAGGCGGCGACGACCACCGCCGCCACGGTGAGCTCGTCTCGGGCGCGAACCGTGGTGGTGCCGGTGGCAATGGCGTAGAGCTCGCGGGCGACGCGGCCGCGCAGTGCGGTGGACAGCGGCGCATTGACGGCGGAGCCCACCACCAAGACGGGGTGGTCACCGGGAATGCCCTGCACCAGATTCGGATCCTGACCGCCGACGTAAAGCTCGAGGTCGTCGAGACCGAAGGCGCCTGCCCAGGCGACGATCTCGCTGCGGAGGCCGAGGCCACTGCGCGGATCGATGCGCTCTTTCTTGGTGACTTGCAGCACCGCCAGGTTCGGACCGAGGGCTTCGGCCAAGGTCGGACCGAGCAGCATGAAAAGCTCACCGAGCGAGCCGTCGTCGCCCGAAGCGCGGAAGCGACCGAGGGCACTGGCGGGTAGCGCGACCCGCGGGCTGCGAGGCTTTTTGGCGGCGAGTTGCGCCAGCGAATCCCTGGCGGTTGTGTTGCCGAGGCCTGCGGCGACCGAGATGGCGGCTTGTTGCTGCGTGGGATCGCCGAGACGCTGGGCGAGCTGCGCGAGGCGGAGCACGTTGGCGACGACGTCCGTCGGGGAATCGGCGAGAGCGTCCTTCGCCCGCAGCTGCCCGAGCAGGGCGCCTTGGCTGGCCAGAAACAGGCGCTTGCGCAGCTGCGGCTCGATTTCGGTGGCGAGGATCAGGTCGATCGCTTCGCCGTCGGAGGGCAACTCCTCGAGCAGCTTGGTGACCGCTTTTTCGGCGCCGCGCGGCGCCTTCAGGTGATCGCGATGAATGCGCAGCGAGACGCGGGCGGCATCGGCGCGTGAGGCCGAGGTGTCGCGCTCGTTCATGAGCACTTCGAGGATCTCGGTGGCCTTCACGAACGACTCGGCGCGCACTGCCGTGCGGGCCAGACGCTCGCGCGTCGGCGGGGTCGACAGGCCGGCCTGGTACAGGCCATCGAGGACGTCGAGCGCGCGGTCGAAGCGAGCGAGCTTGTTCTCGTAGAGGTCCACCGCGGTCACAGCGGCCGTGGCGCGGCTCTTGGCCGGGGCGGCTTCGAGCGCGGCGAGGCTGGCGAGGGTGTCGGCCGCGGCGTCGAAGCGGCCTTCGCGGATGTAAATCTCGCCGGCGAGAGCCAGCGCGCCGACGTGGGTGGGGTCGAGCTCTCGCACCGTGGTGAGCTCGCCCATCGCTTCTTCGATGCGTCCGAGCTCGCGCAGGGCGCGAGCGCATTCCCAGTGCAGCTTGGCGGCTTCGGCCGGGGCGCCCGTGCCGACGGCGTTCGGGTCGAGCAGCGCCAAGCGCTTGCCGCTCAGCTCGAGCACGGCCTCGTGCGCCTTGCGGTCGCGCAGGCGGCGAAACAGCGCATCGAACGCGCTAGCGCGTCCCGGCGCGCGGTCGAAGCTGCTGCGGAGCGCGGCTTCGCCGCGCTCCTCGTAGCCGCTGCCGACCGAGATCCAGGCGTGCCCGGCTTCTTCCCAGAACGAGGCGCCGCGTTCTGCATCGGCAACTCGAGCGCCGAGCGCCTCCGCGGCGGCGGCCACGGCCTCGAGATCGCCGACCTTGCTGGCAGCGGTGCGCTGGCCTTCCCAGGCGGCGAGGTCGTCGACCCGGGACTGGGTTACGTAGCGAAACAGGTCGAGCGCCAGCTCGGCTTCGCCGGCGGCGTAGGCAGACCAGCCGGCCAGGGCGCAGGCGTCGAGCTCGGCGGCCTCGCTGACGGCGTCGCCCACCGACGAGAGCACCGACGAGCGGCGTCGCGGATCGCAGCCGGGCGGCGCGAGCTCGAGGTTGGCGAGACGGGCGTCCTTGCGGTCGGAATCGAGCAGGGGCATGCGTACCGCCGACACACCAGGTGCGAGTACGAGCGCCGCTTCGATGCGCAGCATCTCTTGCGCCGTGCCTGGCGGTGCGGCCTCGGCGGCGGCGTGGAGCGCACGGCGCTCTTCGAGCGCCGCGCGCTCCACGTCTTCCTTGGCAACGGTAGCGTCGCGTCGCGCGCGCGCCGCGACGACCCAGGCGAGGGCAGCGGGGAACCCACCGCCCTCGCCGAACCATTCGCGTGCAGCATGCACGCGACTGGCGCCGGGGGAGCCTTGCGGCTGGAGCGAGGCGCCGCGCGAGCTGGTCGGAGCGTGCTCGCCAAACACCGGCGTGGCGGCCGCCACGGCGGTGGCGCGGCGCACGCGTTCGGCCGCAGTCGCG
>JAYUXI010000061.1:0-5343 GCA_043753085.1 Myxococcales bacterium
CTGATCGCCGGCCCCGCGTCGTACGGCTGGTGGGAGTACTTCTACTCGGCCAAGGATCACGAAGCGGGCTTTGGCAACAAGCCGGATCGCAAGGCCCACGGCGACAAGCCGCTGATCGAGTGGTACCTCGGCAAGCTGAAGGAGCACGAGGACAAGACCGGCGTAAAGCTGCTCGACGTGCTCGACGTGCACTTCTACCCGCAGTCCGAAGGCGTCCAGGGCAACAACGGCGAGGGCGAAGGCACCGACGAAGGCACCAACGCGCGCCGCCTGCGGGCCGTCCGCGCGCTGTACGATCCAACGTACAAGGACGAGTCGTGGATCGACGACAACGTGCAGCTCGTGCCACGCATGAAGAAGATCATTGCGGACAACTACCCCGGCTTGAAGCTGAGCATCGGCGAGTACAATCTCGGGGGCGAGAACAACCTGTCGGGCGCCGCGGCCCTCGCCGAAGCGTTCGGGCGGATGGCGCAAGGCGGAGTCGACTACGCGTTTTACTGGATGGCGCCGCGGCAAGGCTCGGCGGCCTGGTCCGCGTTCCGCGCGTACGCCAACTACGACGGTGCCGGCAGCAAGTTCCTCGGCAAGCTCGTGCCGGTGAGCACCGCCAAGGAAGCCGCGTCCGTGTTCGCGGTGAAGGACGGCAACAAGGTGGTGCTGGTGTACGTCAATCGCGACGGCACCAAGAGCTTCGAGGAGAAGGTGGATCTCTCCTCGTGCGGCACGGTGCAGTCGGTGAAGAGCTTCGGCGTGGACCGCGCCGGCGAGCCGCGCGGGCTGATTCCCGCCACGTCGCGCACCCAGCAGAGAGGCAGCGAGGTGAGCGTCAAGATGCCGCCGTTCAGCGTCACCACGGTGGAAGCGACGCTCGCGCCGTAGCGATTAATCGTCACCGCACCGGAGCGGCCGCGCGCCCGGGTGGTCGAGCCGCGGCTTGCTCGGATCGTAGAGAAGCGCCGGATCCAGGGTTCCGGCGTCATGCAGCTGCCGTTCGAACACGTCTCGCATGACGTCGTCGGTGACGGTGACACGACCCGCGAACGCGCCGAGCGTTCCGAAGTCGTCGCCGCCGCCGAGCAAGAAGTCGCTGGCCGCGAGACGCAACGCGATTGCCTCGTCGAGCTTCTTGCCGACGCGCGCGCCTGCGTGATCCGCGCGATACAGGTCGACCGCGAGCTCGCTGCCGTGGCAGCGGGCTTCGACCACCAGGCCATCGACCGAGAGCACGCCATGAGCACTCTGCAGATTCTGGGCAAAGAGCGTGCGGAGCTCGGCCACGCGGACCGTGACGAGCGCCACGCGGTTGTCGAAGGGCATCGCGGCAAACAGCTGGCCGTAGCGCAAGGGCCCTGCCGGAAGGTCGTCGCGCATTCCGCCACCATTCATCAGCGCCACGTCCACGTGGGCGTGCACGCGCAGCAGCCGCGCGAACAGGTTGCCGAGGGCGGACTCGGCGCCGTAGCTGCGCGTGAACGGCGCCTGGAACGTCACCCCCACGAGGGCTTCGCGGCGCTGCTGCGTCTGCGCCACGTATGCTTCGGCAATGCGCGCCACGCTTTCGTCGCGCACGACGCGCTCGCCCTCGTACTCGCCGAGATCGCATTTTTCGTCGGCGGGGATCTTGGTGGTGGGGCAGAGAAAACGCGGCGCATGGACCACGTGGCTCACCACTCGACCTCTCTCGTCGAGCGCGAGATCGACGCGGCCGAAGGCGCGGCCATACGAGAAGCTCTCGATCACGGGCATACCGTTCACATCGTGGGCCACACCGAAGTGCGTGTGGCCTGCAACGATCGCATCGACCGAGCCCTTGCGCAGGCCGTCGGCGAGACCAAACACTTCGCCGTGAAGCTCGCAGTGATCGGCTTTCGTGTTGCCGGTGAAGCCGTCGCACTTGGACCCGGCGTGTGCGAGCGCCACCACCACCGTGGCCCCCTGGCGACGTAGCTCGTCGGCTTGGCGTTGTACCGCCCCGACTGGCGGCGTGAACGTGAGATCGCGCACGTTGGCAGCCAGTGTCGTGGCACTCGTGTCCGACGACGTGACGCCCGTGAAGCCAATCTTCACGCCTTGCACGTCCAGCACGACGCGCGCCGCGAGCGGGCTCAGGTCCATGGCGAACTGGCCGGCGTGCGCGTCGTTGCGGGCTACGTTCGCCAGCAGGAACGGAAAGCCCGCGCTGCGGGCCAACGCGCGCAACGCGCCGCGCGGGTCAGCGTCGGGCCGTGATCCTTCCTGCCCCGGCGGCACGGAGACGCGCGGCCCGAGCGGCCCGAAGTCGAACTCGTGGTTGCCCACCGCCACCGCGGCATAACCGAGTGCTGCATACGCTTTGGCGATGCTCTCGCCCTCGACGACGTTCGATTCCAGCGTCCCCTGGAACATGTCGCCGGCGTCTACCAGCACGACGGCGGCGTGCTGCGCTGCGACCTGCGCGCGCAGGATGCGCAAGTAGCCCCCGAGCGCCGGCAGCGCGCCGAGATGGCCGTGCAAATCGTTGGTACCGATCAAGATGATCGAGCGCAGACTCGCCTTCTCGACGACGCCGGCCACGGTCGGCGCGGGTTGCGGCGCGGCCCCGCATCCCAGCACGAACGAGAGCAGCGCGACCCAGCGGTTCATGGAACGCAGGGTAGCCACGAAAGAGCCGTGGGCCCCGCCAGCAAAATCCCGCGACCCGGCCAGGTGCCCAGCATGCGTGCGTCGTCGAGAGACGGCTCGCGTGATGCACGCGACGCGTCGCCGAGATCTGCGGTGAGCGGCACCAGCACCGCGTCGCCCGCAGCGGTGCCGTACGAGAGTGTGCCGCTCACCACGGCCATCGGCCCCGAGCCCACGTCGCCGGAGCGCAGCAGCGAGCGCACCGGATCACCAGCTAGAGTCCAGCGCACGCGCACCAAGCTGCCGCCGCCGCGGGCATCGGTCCGGGCGGCGTCGCGGACGAACGCAGTCAGCGCCTCGGGCTTGCCGTCGGGCCGCGCGACGTCGAACGCGTCGACGTGGCCGCGTGGCGGCGTGAGGCCCACGGCGGCGGCCGGGGACGCGTCTCCGCGCAGCGCGTAGCCCACCAGCCAGCTCGTCGATCGCGGCTCCCCCGCCCCTTCCCACGTGCTCTGCGGCCCCTCGCGCATCGCCGCGTCGGGGGATTCCCATGCGCGCGCGATGGCCATCACGACGAGACCGCCCGCGTGCTCGAGGAGGCGTGGCGACTCGAGCACCGTGCGCGAAGGGGCCGGCAGCACCACGCGTGTGGTGGCGCTGCGCACGACGAGCTCGCCGTCCTCGGTCCAGATCACGTAGGGCACCCCGGCCACCACCGCCACGTCGACTGCCAGCGACTCGTCGCGCGCGCGCGTGAACGAGCCAATGGCCACCGCGGCTTGTCCCGGCGCCGCGATGCGCGCGAGCTCGAGACGTTGCTCGGCCGCGAGCGGGGCGCCAAAGTACGCGGCGATCACTGCGTCGCCGTCGGCGGCGAGCACCGGCGCGGGCGCGTCGCCCGGTTGCGGCCGCAGCACCACGACGGCGCTGCCCGGCAAGGTCAGCACGGCCAGCGCGGGCTCCTTGGCCGTGACCGCCGAGACCCAGACGCCGGTCTTCCCCAGGATCGCATTGCCGACGAGCTGCACCTGCGCGGCGTCCGCCACCGGCTGCGCGCAACGCGAAGGGCCGAGCACGTCGGCGTCGCGGCCTTCGGCGGGCTCGAGCGGGATCGGCTCGTCGTCGTCACGAGGCGCTTCGCGATCGGCCCTGGCGGCGCCGCAGCGACCGGAACAAGACGCGACGGCGAGAAGCAGCCACGCGCGCCGTTTCACGGATCGAGAAATCCGTCGACCACTTCGAGGGCGAGCTCGTGACGCTCGAACGGCGGCATGATGTACGCGCCGGCGACGCGCGATCGCACCGCGGCCAGCATCTCGCGCGCGATCTTCACGCCCTCTTTGCGGCCTTCGGAGCCCGCCTTGCGCATGCGCTCGCGCACCTCGGCCGGGACCTGCATGCCGGGCACTTCGTTGTGCAGGAACTCGGCGTTGCGGTAGCTCGCCAGTGGCAAAAGGCCGACCAGCACCGGCAACTGCAACGGCGCGATGTCGTCGAGGAACCGGTCCAGAATGGCTGGATCATACACCGGTTGCGTCATCACGAGCTCGGCGCCCGCATCCTTTTTGAGGCGCATGCGGGTGAGCTCGCGCTGGTAGTTGAGCGCGGCGGGCTCGCCCCCGGTGGCGAGCACGAAGCTGGTGGTGCCGCCGAGCGGCTTGCCGGCGGGGTCGACGCCATGGTTGAGACGCGAGGCCAGCTTGAGGATGCCGATGGAGTCGAGATCGTAGACGGCGCTGGCGTCGGGAAAGTCGCCCATCTTCGGCGGATCGCCGGTGATGATGACCAGGTTGCGGATCCCTTCGTCGTGGGCGCCCATCAGGTGTGCCAGGGTGGCAAGCAAGTTGCGGTCGCGCCCGCACACGTGGACGATGGTCTCCATGCCGGTCTCGCGCTGCATGCGCGCGGCCAGCGACAAGTTGGACATCCGCGCCTGAGCGCGGGCGCCATCGGCGATGTTCACCACGTCGATGCCGTGCTTTTTGAGCATGCGGGCGGCTTCGATCGCTTTTTTGGGATCCAGGCCGATCGGCGGATTGACCTCCACCGACACCACGAAACGCTTGCCGAGCTTTGCAGACAGCGTGCTGCGCTCGGCCAGGGGCACCGGTTCGGCAAAGACGGCCGGCGGCCCACTGCGCGCGTCTCGCGCTTCGAATGGTACCGAGCCGGCGCCGGCTTCTTCCTCGGAAGAGCCGATCATGCGCGCTGCGGCGGCGATGCGCTTCACGTGCTCCGGCGTGGTGCCGCAGCACCCGCCGACGACCTGCACGCCGAGCTTGTACATGCGCCGCGCGTACACGCCGAAGTACTCCGGCGTCGAGACGTACACCAAACGCTCGTCGACCCGGCGCGGCAGACCGGCGTTCGGAACGGCCCAGATGGGCAGGCCCGCTTCGCGCACTTCTTCCACGGCGGAAAGCACGTTCATCGGCCCGTCCGAGCAGTTGATGCCCACGGCCGAGGCGCCCCACTCGCGCAAGGATTTTGCCATCGCGCGAACGCTCTGGCCGTCGGCCATGAGGTTTTCCGGATCGACCGACACCGATGCGATGACCGGCATGCTGCCGCCCGCGGCTTCGAGCGCGGCTTCGAGCGCCACCCGAACCTCCGCCGGCTGGCGGAAGGTCTCGACGACGAGGCCGTCGACCCCCGCGTCCACCAGGGCGCGAGCTTGATCGAACAGGGCCGAGCGGACGCGGGCGAGGTCGTCTGCGCTGGGAGCCCCGAGAAAGTATC